>NZ_JAXCIS010000229.1:0-135942 GCF_034044025.1 Pseudomonas sp. SED1 | reverse complement strand
GGATCAGACCGTGTCAGATAGACCTCAGTCGCCTGTAGCAACTTCCCGCGTTGGATCAGTAATCCACTCGCTCCACGACCCCGCGTACAACTTGCCCAACGGGTAACCCGCCAGACACAACGCAAACAGGTTGTGGCACGCCGTCACACCCGAACCGCAGTAAGCCACC
Organism: Pseudomonas sp. SED1; assembly: GCF_034044025.1. Taxonomy (NCBI): domain Bacteria; kingdom Pseudomonadati; phylum Pseudomonadota; class Gammaproteobacteria; order Pseudomonadales; family Pseudomonadaceae; genus Pseudomonas; species Pseudomonas sp. SED1. The sequence goes on along the minus strand of NZ_JAXCIS010000229.1, from coordinate 135,773 downwards.
AGGTCATCCGGCGAGCGATCTTGCAGCTTGGCGGCGAAGCGTTGCTTGAGCTGGTCCGCCGGCAGGAAACGGCCGTCGCTGCCCAGGTTTTCATTGAACGCCGCACATTGCGCACCGGGAATATGCCCGGCAACCGGATCGATCGGCTCCACTTCACCGCGAAAGCGCGGCTGGGCGCGGGCGTCGATCAGGGTCAGGCCGGGCTGGCCGAGGCGTTTTTGCAGGTGTTCGGCATCCAGTTGCAGGTGGTTGTCCGGCGAGCCGCTGAAGCTACCGGGCTCGGTCACCGGGGCATCCAGGCTCAACGGGAAACCCGCCGCGTGCCAGGCTTTCAGGCCGCCATCGAGGATAAACACTCCGTCGCGCTTGCCCAGCCAGGCCAGCAGCCACCAGGCGCGGGCGGCATAGGCACCGGGGCCGTCGTCATACAAAACGATATCGCTGTCGGCGCTAACGCCCCATGCCCGCAGTTGCCGGATAAACGCATCCGCCGCAGGCAGCGGATGGCGACCGGTCACGCCCTTGATTATCGGCCCGCTGAGGTGGCGCTCCAGATCGGCATACTGCGCCCCTTCGATATGCCCTTCGGCGTAGCTGCACAGGCCGTAGTCCGGGTCTTCCAGAGCAAAGCGGCAATCGAGGATCACCAGCCCGCCGGACTTCTGGCGCTCGGCCAGTTGCTGGGGGCTGATCAGTTGGGCAAGCGGCATGACTGACTCCTGTGGCTAGGTTAGCGTTCGGGAAACATCCTACTTCACTTCTTCCAGCGCCTGATTCAACGGCACGTAAAACTCTTTGAACAGCGCATCCACCGCGTCCTTGGCTTTTGGGGTGATAAACCCGGCTTCCAGCACCAGCACCTGGTACACACCGCGCTTGATCGCCTCGGCGCTCAGGTGCGTGGATTTTTCATTGGTGGTGCACAGGAAGCGCACCCATGAGGTGAGGATGATCCAGGCGTTGAGGGTCAGGGCTTCGGTTTGTACCGGGTCCATGTTGAGGATGCCGGCATCGACAAAACCCTGATAGATGGCCGCACCCTGGATCAGGCAGCGCTGGGAAAACCGCCGGTAGCCGGTAGCCAGTTCCGGGTCGCTTTCCAGCAGGTGTTCGAGGTCGCGGTGCAAAAAACGGTAGCGCCACATGCCGGCGAGCACCGCCTGCAGGTAGAAGCGCTTGTCTTCCACGGTCACCGCGCGGCCCTGGGGCGGGCGCAGGAAACTGTCCACCAACGCTTCGTACTCGCGAAACAGCACGGCGATAATCGCCTGCTTGTTGGGGAAGTGGTAGTACAGGTTGCCCGGGGAAATTTCCATATGGGCGGCGATATGGTTGGTGCTGACACTGCGCTCGCCCTGCTGGTTAAACAGCTCCAGGCTGGTTTGCACAATGCGCTCGCTGGTCTTGACTCGTGGTGCCATGGGAAATCAACTTCTAGACCCGTGATGACGGCATCTTACGGACTATCCTTGTCCGGATAAATCGGCATGTACTTGCAATGTTATTTGACAATTTAGAGTAATGACTCTAAAAACTGAAGCATTCCAATAACAATCGGGAACTTCGCCATGTCTGCCAACGTTGCCTACCTGCAAGATTCCCAGGCACTGGATCAGCTCCAGGTCCTGTTTGACGCTCAGCGCCAGGCCTATGCGGCCAACCCGATGCCGCCGGCCGCCCAGCGTCAGCAATGGCTCAAGGCCTTGCGCGACCTGTTGAGCGAAGAGCGCCAAGCGTTGATCAACGCCATCAGCCATGATTTCAGCCACCGCAGCGCCGACGAAACCCTGTTCGCCGAACTGATGCCCAGCCTGCATGGCATTCACTACGCGAGCAAACACCTCAAAGGCTGGATGAAACCTTCCCGTCGCGCTGTAGGCATCGCCTTCCAGCCCGCGTCGGCCAAGGTCATCTATCAACCGCTGGGCGTGGTCGGGGTAATCGTGCCCTGGAACTACCCGCTGTACCTGGCCATCGGCCCTTTGGTGGGCGCCTTGGCGGCCGGCAACCGGGTGATGCTCAAGCTCAGCGAATCCACCCCCGCCACCGGCCAGTTGCTCAAGGCGCTGCTGGCGAAGATCTTCCCCGAAGACCTGGTGTGTGTAGTGCTCGGTGAAGCGGAAGTCGGCATGGCGTTTTCCAAGTTGCGCTTCGATCACCTGCTGTTCACCGGCGCCACCAGCATCGGCAAACACGTGATGCGCGCTGCGGCCGAGCACCTGACACCGGTCACCCTGGAACTGGGCGGCAAGTCACCGGCGATTGTTTCCGCCGACGTACCGCTCAAGGACGCCGCCGAACGCATCGCCTTCGGCAAGGCGCTGAATGCCGGGCAAACCTGCGTGGCGCCGGACTACGTGCTGGTACCGGAAGACCGTGTGGACGGTTTCGTCGAGGCCTACAGCAAAGCGGTTCGCGGGTTTTACCCGACCCTGGCCGACAACCCGGACTACACCGCGATCATCAACGAACGACAACTGGCCCGGCTCAACGGCTATGTGAAAGACGCCACCGACAAGGGAGCCACCCTGATCCCACTGTACGACCAGGGCCAGGAACGCCGCATGGCCCACAGCCTGCTGCTGAATGTCAGCGATGACATGACGGTGATGCAGGACGAAATCTTCGGCCCGGTGCTGCCGATCGTGCCGTATCGCGGCCTCGACCAGGCTTTCGCCTACATCAATCAGCGCCCTCGCCCACTGGCGCTGTATTACTTCGGCTACAACAAGGCCGAACAGAACCGCGTACTGCACGAGACCCATTCCGGCGGCGTGTGCCTGAACGACACCTTGCTGCATGTGGCCCAGGACGACATGCCCTTCGGCGGCATCGGCCCGTCGGGCATGGGCCATTACCACGGCCATGAAGGTTTCCTGACCTTCAGCAAGGCCAAGAGTGTGTTGATCAAGCAGCGCCTGAACGCCGCCAAGCTGATTTACCCGCCCTACGGCAAATCCATTCAGAAGTTGATCCAGAAGCTGTTCGTCCGCTAACAAACCCATCATCGGGATAACAATAAGAATGAACCCAAGCCTGACTGAATCACCCGCGCTGTCACGGCGCGGCGTCTTGAAACTCGGCCTGTGCGCCAGCGCCTTCCTGGCCACCGCCGGGCTTGGCGCCAGCCTCAGCGGCTGCTCCAGCAGCACCCCGGCCAGCGGCTTTGCGATGTTGCGCAGCAGTGACCTGCCGTTTTTGCGGGCGGTGATCCCGGTGCTGCTGGAAGGCGTGGCCAGCGCCGAGGTGGTGGTGGCAGGCATCGACGACACCCTGAAAAAGCTCGACTTCAGCCTGCAACACCTGTCGCCCGAGATGTTCAAGCTGACCCAGCAACTGTTCGACGTATTGGGCATGGCCATTACCCGTGGGCCGCTGACCGGTGTGTGGGGCAGTTGGGAAAACGCCAGCGCCGAGCAGATCCGCAACTTCCTGCACCGCTGGGAAAACAGCTACCTGAACCTGCTGCGCATGGGCCAGGGCTCGTTGCTCAAGCTGGTGATCATGGCCTGGTATTTCCGCCCCGAGTCCTGGGCGCATTGCGGCTACCCCGGCCCACCGAAAATCTGATTCGCATCCCGATAAAAACAAGAGAAGACCCTGATGCCCGTACCTGATCTGTTCCGCGATGGCATGGCCCGCGGCTGGAAAACCCACAATGGCGCCGCCCTCGACCAGGACCTGACCCTGGAGGCTGACGTCGCAATCATCGGCAGCGGTGCCGGCGGCGGCACCACCGCCGAAATCCTCAGCGCCGCCGGCTACAAGGTGCTGTTGATCGAAGAAGGCCCGCTGAAAACCAGCAACGACTTCAAGCTGCTGGAGGACGAGGCCTACGCCAGCCTGTACCAGGAAGGCATCGGGCGCATGAGCAAGGACGGCGCCATCACCATCCTGCAAGGCCGCGCCGTCGGCGGCACCACGCTGATCAACTGGACCTCCAGTTTCCGCACCCCGGACCCGACCCTCGCCCACTGGGCTAGCGAGTACGCGGTCAAGGGCCACAGCAGCGCCGAGATGGCGCCCTGGTTCGAAAAAATGGAGCAGCGCCTGGGCATCGCGCCCTGGGCGATGCCGCCGAACGCCAACAATGACGTGATCCGCAAAGGCTGCGAAAAGCTCGGATACAGCTGGCACGTGATCCCGCGCAACGTGCGCGGCTGTTTCAACCTGGGGTATTGCGGCATGGGCTGCCCGGTCAATGCCAAGCAATCGATGCTGGTGACGACCATTCCGTCGACCCTGGAGAAAGGCGGCGAACTGCTGTACCTGGCCCGCGCCGAACGCCTGAAGTTCAGCGGCGACACCATCACCAGCCTCGAATGCGTGGCCATGGATCAGTATTGCGTGGCTCCCACAGGCCGCAAAATCACGGTCAAAGCCAAGCACTACGTACTGGCCGGCGGCGGCATCAACAGCCCGGCGCTGCTGCTTCGCTCCGATGCGCCCGACCCCCACTCGCGCCTGGGCAAGCGGACCTTTCTGCACCTGGTGAATTTTTCTGCCGGGCTGTTCGACGAGGTGATCAACCCGTTCTACGGTGCGCCGCAGTCGATTTACTCCGATCACTTCCAATGGCAGGACGGCACCACCGGCAAAATGTCCTACAAGCTCGAAGTGCCGCCACTGCATCCCGGCCTGGCCAGCACCTTGCTCGGCGGCTACGGCACGCAGAACGCCCTGGATATGGGCCAACTGCCGAACACTCACGCGATGCTTGCCCTGTTACGCGATGGTTTCCACCCCGACAGCCCGGGCGGCACAGTCGAACTACGCGGCGATGGCACACCGGTGCTCGATTATCAGGTCTCGCCCTACGCCTGGGACGGCCTGCGCCGGGCCTTCCACAGCATGGCGGAGATTCAGTTCGCCGGCGGCGCCAAGTCGGTGATGCCGCTGCACGGGGATGCGCGCTACGTGAACACATTGGCCGAAGCCCGCAGCATGATTGACGGCTTGAACCTCGAATTGCATCGCACGCGGCTCGGCAGCGCGCATGTGATGGGCGGTTGCGCCATGGGTGAAGAACCGAAAAATGCGGTGGCCGACAGCCTTGGGCGCCATCACCAACTGAGCAACTTGTCGATCCACGATGGCTCGCTATTCCCTACCAGCATTGGGGCTAACCCGCAGCTATCGGTGTATGGATTGACCGCGCAACTGGCGACAGCGTTGGCCGAACGTCTGAAAACGGCCTGAAAAAACCGGGTACTCGCGGTGTCTATAGTGCTTTCTTCTGAATAAGTTGACTTGGCCGACCGGGATGGCTGCGATACCATCCGGTTCCCCAACGGACTCCGCCAGGACGACGCGATGAACCGAGTGTTGTACCCAGGTACCTTCGACCCAATCACCAAGGGCCATGGCGATCTGGTCGAACGCGCCTCGCGCTTGTTCGACCATGTGATTATCGCGGTCGCTGCCAGCCCCAAGAAAAACCCGCTGTTTCCCCTGGAACAGCGCGTGGAGCTGGCCCGTGAGGTCACCAAGCATCTGCCCAACGTTGAAGTGGTCGGCTTTGCCACCCTGCTGGCGCACTTTGCCAAGGAGCAGAACGCGAATGTGTTCCTGCGCGGCCTGCGCGCGGTGTCGGACTTCGAATACGAATTCCAGCTGGCCAACATGAACCGCCAACTGGCGCCGGACGTGGAAAGCCTGTTTCTTACGCCGTCGGAGCGTTATTCGTTCATTTCCTCGACGTTGGTGCGAGAAATCGCGGCATTGGGCGGGGATATCACCAAGTTTGTGCACCCGGCTGTGGCGGATGCGCTGACGTTGCGCTTCAAGAAGTAAATTCTGGTCTTTGGGCTTGTTGTGGCGAGGGGCTTGTCTGTGGCGAGGGGGCTTGTCCCCCGTTGGGCTGCGAAGCAGCCCCCAATAAAGACGCCGCGTAGTTTCAGGTAAAACCCAATCGCCTGATTCGGGGCCGCTTCGCGCCCCAACGGGGGACAAGCCCCCTCGCCACAGGGGCGCCAATGCGGCACAATTGCGCGCATTAGTTTTCAGATGCCTTGGCTGACAGCCTTGGCAGGAGTTTCCATGTCCCTGATCATCACCGACGATTGCATCAACTGCGACGTCTGCGAACCCGAGTGCCCGAATGCTGCCATTTCACAGGGTGAAGAGATCTACGTGATCGATCCCAACCTGTGCACCCAGTGTGTCGGCCACTACGACGAACCCCAGTGCCAGCAGGTTTGCCCGGTGGATTGCATTCCGCTGGACGAGGCTCATCCGGAGACGGAAGAGCAACTGATGGAGAAGTACCGGTTGATTACCGGCAAGGCCTAAGTCCCTTGGCGATTCGTTATGCCTCTTCGCGAGCAAGCCCCACATTCGACTGCAATCCAAAGGTGGAACTCGGACGAATGTGGGAGCGGGCTTGCTCGCGAAGAGGCCATCAGCAGCACCACAAATTCTCAGCTCTGACACTTCGGGCAGAACACACTTGCCCGCTGCCCCAGCGTCACACTGCGCAATTCGGTCCCACAGACCTTGCACGCCTCGCCACCACGGCCATAGACGAACAATTCCTGCTGGAAATAACCCGGCTGCCCGTCGCCGCCGATAAAGTCCCGCAACGTGGTGCCGCCGCGCTCGATCGCCGCCGCCAGGATGCGTTTGATCTCGATCGCCAGCTTCAGGTAACGCCCACGGGAAATGCCTTTGGCTTCCCGACGCGGATCAATCCCGGCGGCAAACAGCGCCTCCGTCGCGTAGATATTGCCCACGCCCACCACCACCGCGTTGTCCATGATGAACGGTTTCACCGCCATCGAGCGTCCACGGGACAGCTGGAACAGCCGCTCGCCGTCAAACAGGTCGGTCAACGGCTCAGGCCCCAGGCGAATCAGCAGTTCGTGGTTCAGCGGGTCGAGGCTCCAGAGCATTGCGCCAAAGCGTCGCGGGTCGGTGTAGCGCAGGGCCAGGCCCGACTCCAGCTCGATATCCACATGCTCATGCTTGGCCGCCGGGCTGCCGGCCTCCACCAAGCGCAGGTTGCCCGACATGCCCAAATGGCTGATCAAGGTGCCGACTTCGGCATTGATCAACAGGTACTTGGCCCGCCGTTCCACCAGCACGATCCGTTGCCCGGACAGCCGCACATCCAGGTCTTCCGGGATCGGCCAGCGCAGGCGCCGCTCACGCACCACCACACGGCTGACCCGCTGGCCTTCCAGATGCGGCGCAATTCCGCGCCGGGTGGTTTCGACTTCCGGTAACTCGGGCATGTTTACCTCTAGGAGAAAGGGTTAGTGCGCGCCCAGCTCGCGGATCGACAACTTCAAACTCTCGAAGTCGTAGTCCGACAGGCCGATATGGTCCAGCACCAGCGGGCCGATGGCGTTCCACTCATGGTCATCCACCTGGTTGCCCAGCACGCGGTAGGACGCGCAAATGTGCTCGGCCATTTTCAGGATCGCCAGCAGGTTTTTCAGCTGCGGCTTGTGGTTGGACTCGTCGCTGAAAATCGCCAGGGCATTATGGTGATTGGCGATGGCATCGGTCACATGTTCCGGCAGGCGCCAGGATTTGGCGGTGTAGTAGCCCACCACGGCATGGTTGGTGTTGAACGCCTGGTTCTCGGTGTCGACCACACGGCATTCCGGGCCAGCGTTGGCGTAGGCCTCTTCCAGCACGCTCATGTAGTTCGGGAAACGCTTGAGCATCAACGGCACGCCGCAATCGTGGAACAGCCCCAATGCGTAGGCTTCATCGACCGCCTGGCTGCCGGTGCGCTTGGCCAGGGCCAGGCAGGTCATGGCCACATCCTGGGCGGTGTCCCAAAAACGGTTGAGGGTGACGATGGTGTCGTCGCTCATCTCGCCCTTGATCGACTGCGCGTTGATCAGGTTGATGATGGAGCGGCTGCCCAGCAGGTTCACCGCGCGCTGGATCGAGACGATCTTGTTGCTCAGCCCGTAATACGGCGAGTTGACGATCTTCAGCAGCGAGCCGGAGAGGCCCGGGTCTTGGGCGATCAGCCGGGCGATCACTTCCAGGTCCGGATCGGGCATGTACTGCTCCATCTGCAAATCCACCATGATTTGCGGTTGAGGCGGCACGCTGATGCCTTGGAGGCTCTGTTGGATCTGTTCGGCGGATAGCTCTTGGGACATAGGGGGCACACTCTGGACTAGGCGGCGATTCTAACCTTTATAAAGACTCGGCTGACACCTCAAAAACCCGAACTGAACCGGATCAAATGTGGGAGCGGGCTTGCTCGCGAAAGCGGTGTGTCAGCCACCGAATGTGTTTACTGATCCTCCGCTTTCGCGAGCAAGCCCGCTCCCACATGTCCGGCGGCGCCGCCAAGTACTAAACAACACGGTATACTCCCGCTCTTTTTTCCGGAGCGACGTCATGTCCCTGCCAAGCCTGCGTCTCAAAGCCAACGCCGATCGTCGTTTGCGCAACGGCCACCTGTGGGTCTACAGCAACGAAATCGATGTGGCCGCCACACCTCTTCACGGCTTCCAGGCAGGCGACCAGGCGATCCTGGAAGCAGCCGGTGGCAAGACCCTCGGCATCGTGGCCATGAGCCCGAACAACCTGATCTGCGCCCGCCTGCTGTCCCGCGACATCAAGCTGCCGCTGGACAAGTCGCTGCTGGTGCACCGCATCAACGTGGCCCTGTCCCTGCGCGATCGCTTGTTCGACAAGCCGTTCTACCGCCTGGTGTATGGCGATTCCGACCTGTTGCCTGGCCTGGTGGTTGACCGTTTCGGTGACATCCTGGTGGTGCAGATCGCTTCGGCGACCATGGAAGCCCACAAGGAAGACGTGATCGCCGCACTGACCCAAGTGCTCAAGCCAAGCGGCATCCTGTTCAAGAACGACTCCGCCGCGCGTGATGCCGAAGGCCTCAACCGCTACGTCGAAACCGTATTCGGCCTGGTGCCGGAGTGGGTTGCCCTGGAAGAAAACGGCGTGAAGTTCGAAGCGCCGGTGATCCAGGGTCAGAAGACCGGCTGGTTCTACGACCACCGCATGAACCGCGCCCGCCTGGCCCCGTATGCCAAAGGCAAGCGTGTACTCGACCTGTACAGCTACATCGGCGGCTGGGGCGTGCAAGCCGCAGCCTTCGGCGCCAGCGAAGTGTTCTGCGTCGACGCTTCCGCCTTCGCCCTCGACGGCGTGGAGCGCAACGCGGCACTGAACGGCGTTGCCGAGAAGATGACCTGCATCGAAGGCGACGTGTTCGAAGCCCTCAAAGAGCTGAAAGCCAGCGAAGAGCGTTTCGACGTGATCGTTGCCGACCCGCCTGCCTTCATCAAGCGCAAGAAAGACATGAAAAACGGCGAAGGCGCCTACCGCCGCCTGAACGAGCAAGCCATGCGCCTGCTCAGCAAGGACGGCATCCTGGTCAGCGCTTCGTGCTCGATGCATTTGCCGGAAGACGACCTGCAAAACATCCTGCTGACCAGCGCCCGTCACCTGGACCGCAATATCCAGATGCTGGAACGCGGCGGCCAGGGCCCGGATCACCCGGTGCACCCGGCGATTGCCGAGACCCGGTATATCAAGAGCATTACTTGCCGGTTGTTGCCGAATAGCTAACGCCCAATTGGAACCGGATCAACTGTAGGAGCGAGCTTGCTCGCGAAAAACCAATAGACAACACGGGCTACCTGATAGCGCTGCGTTATCGTTGACGTTCTTCGCGAGCAAGCTCGCTCCTACAGCGGCAACAAACATCATCATGGGCTGGCCTCCCACAACACTTTTGATTGAATTCCCCGTTTCGCAGACTAGTATCGGTTTCTGGTTTTACTCCGGAAAATAAAAACAATGTCTGAGTCCTCTTATTCGCCACCCCATGGCGACGTAAAACGCCAACAACGCTCGCGCTTCATCCTCATCACCTGCATCTCCCTGATCAGCTTCTTCCCGATCAATATCCTGCTGCCCTCCTTTCCAGCCCTGGCCGCGAAGTTCGACACTTCAACCGCTGAAGTCGCGCTGTCTATCAGCCTGTTCACCCTGGTATTTGCGATTTCCCAGCTGATCGCCGGCCCGCTTTCAGACAAGTTCGGGCGCAAGGAAGTCCTGCTGGGCTGCATTGTGGTTTCCACCCTTGGCTCGATCGGCTGCGCACTGGCGGCCAATTACCCGAGCTTCCTGCTGTTTCGCGCCGTCCAGGCCATCGGCTGTGGTTTTTTCGTACTGGGCCATGCGCTGGTGGAGGACCTGTTTGAAGAGCAGGATCGCGCCCGCATCCGCATCTATTACATGACCCTGAGCGGATCGTTCGTTGCGCTGTCGCCGCTGCTCGGTTCCTGGCTGCAAACCACATTTGATTGGCAGGGCAGCTTTTATGGATTTGCGGTGATGGCGCTGGGCATGTTTATCCATGCCTGGCTGATATTGCCGTCCAAGGCGGCCAGCCCTGAAAGATCGCCCGTCTCGATCATCGCCACGCTGAAATCCATCGCCGGGAACCGGGACTTCATCCTCTATTGGTGGATCGCCGCGTTGGTATTCGCGTGTTACTTCGCCTTGATCAGCGTGACGCCGTTGATTTTCATGGATGAGTTGAAGCTGTCTGAATACCAGTACGCGGTGGTGCTGATGGTGTATGGCGTTGCCTATCTGCTGGGCGGCGTTGCAGCGACCGCCCTGCAGAAACATATCTCCCTCACGCGGCAAATCAACCTCGGGCTGGGCCTGCTGGGGATCGCCGGCGTGTTGCTGGCGCTGGTCATTCACTATGAGGCCATGACCACCGTCACCCTGCTGATCCCGATGCTGATCAGCGCCCTGGCAGTGACCCTTGTACGCCCCGCCGCGATTTCCGCGGCCATGCTGCTGTTCTCCAGTAGCGCCGGCACCGCCGCCTCGGCCGGCAACAGCATCATGTTCATCACCGCCGCCGTCAGCAGCGCCGCGCTTGCCCAAGCCGGAGCCAACTTGCTGATGACCATCGCTATCAGCTTCATCGTGTTCAGCGTTTGGGGTGTGATGACGAACCTCAGAGTTGGACACTAACGCCCTCCCACTGTAGGAGCGAGCTTGCTCGCGAAAAACGTATAGACGACACGGGCCACCTGATAGCGCTGCGTTATCGTTGACGTTCTTCGCGAGCAAGCTCGCTCCTACAGAAAGGCATGACATATTCGGAACCAGTGTTTAAACGCCAATAGACACCGCTGCCTCCTACCGTCTCTCTTCTACCCACACGAAGAGGACGAAGGAATGTCCACCCAGCAAAACGCACATAGTCTGCGTACAGGCCGCTATTCAGAACCCGGCCGCATTTACCTGCTCACCGCTGTAACGCATCAGCGACAGCTAATCTTCCAGGACTGGCGTATCGGCCGCCTGCTTGTTCGCGAATTCAGAAAGGCTCAAGACGACGGCGAAGCGACTTCCCTGGCCTGGGTGGTAATGCCGGACCATTTCCATTGGCTGGTGGAATTGCACAACGGCGATTTGCCGAGACTGATGCGAATCACCAAATCGCGAAGTGCCCACGCCATTAACAAAGCGCGCAGTTGCCACGGGACACTTTGGCAAAAGGGCTACTTTGATCGCGCGTTGCGCCGGGAAGATGACCTGAAAGCAACAGCCCGATACATCGTCGCCAATCCATTAAGAGCAGGGCTGGTTGAGCGTATCGGCGACTATCCGCTCTGGGACGCCATGTGGCTTTAAAATACGCAACCCTGTAGGAGCGAGCTTGCTCGCGAAAAACCAACAGGCGACACGGGCCACCTGATAGCGCTGCGTTATCGTTGACGTTTTTCGCGAGCAAGCTCGCTCCTACAGGTAGACGGTGTAGAATCGGACCTATTCATCGCCAGTCATCCCCCGGCGGGTTTATGAGCTCGAGGCCCAAGCACGCGGCGATCCCGCGACGCGAGTGGCAACTTCCGGACACACGGCCATTTTCTGAGTGTTCCAGACGTCGATAGAAGCTCACTTCCCCTTTAGCACCTGATTAGCCGCCCGGAGTGTTCCATGCCAGATTACCGTTCGAAAACATCCACCCACGGCCGCAACATGGCCGGCGCGCGCGCACTGTGGCGCGCCACGGGGATGAAAGATGACGACTTCAAGAAGCCGATCATCGCGATTGCCAACTCGTTCACCCAGTTCGTACCCGGCCACGTCCACCTCAAGGACCTGGGCCAACTGGTCGCCCGCGAGATCGAACGCGCCGGTGGCGTGGCAAAAGAATTCAACACCATCGCCGTGGATGACGGCATCGCCATGGGCCATGACGGCATGCTGTATTCCCTGCCGAGCCGCGAGATCATCGCCGACTCCGTGGAATACATGGTCAACGCCCACTGCGCCGACGCCATTGTGTGCATCTCCAACTGCGACAAGATCACCCCCGGCATGCTGATGGCCTCCCTGCGCCTGAACATCCCGGTGATCTTCGTTTCCGGCGGCCCGATGGAAGCCGGTAAGACCAAACTCGCCTCCCACGGCCTCGACCTGGTGGACGCCATGGTCATCGCCGCCGATTCCAGCGCTTCTGACGAGAAGGTCGCGGAATATGAGCGCAGCGCCTGCCCTACCTGCGGTTCGTGCTCCGGCATGTTCACCGCCAACTCGATGAACTGCCTGGTGGAAGCCTTAGGGCTCGCCTTGCCAGGCAACGGCTCGACACTGGCCACCCACAGCGACCGCGAGCAACTGTTCCTGCAGGCCGGCCGCACCATCGTCGAGCTGTGCAAGCGCTACTACACCGAGAACGATGAGTCGGTGTTGCCGCGCAACATCGCCAACTTCAAGGCGTTCGAAAACGCCATGACCCTGGACATCGCCATGGGCGGTTCCACCAACACCATCCTGCACTTGCTGGCCGCCGCGCAAGAAGCCGAGATCGACTTCGACCTGAAGGACATCGACCGTCTGTCGCGCCACGTGCCGCAACTGTGCAAAGTCGCGCCGAACATCCAGAAGTACCACATGGAAGACGTGCACCGCGCCGGCGGGATCTTCTCGATCCTGGGCTCCCTGGCCCGTGGCGGCTTGCTGCACACCGACCTGCCGACCGTGCACAGCAAATCCCTGGCTGAAGGCATCGCCAAGTGGGACATCACCCAGACTGACGACGAAGCCGTGCACACCTTCTTCAAGGCAGGCCCGGCCGGTATCCCGACGCAAACCGCGTTCAGCCAGTCGACCCGCTGGGAAACCCTCGACGACGACCGTGAAAACGGCTGCATCCGCAGTGTCGAGCACGCCTACTCGCAAGAAGGTGGCCTGGCCGTGCTGTACGGCAACATCGCCCTCGATGGCTGCGTAGTGAAAACCGCCGGTGTCGACGAATCGATCCACGTGTTCGAAGGCCGCGCCAAGATCTACGAAAGCCAGGACAGCTCGGTACGCGGCATCCTCGCTGACGAAGTGAAGGAAGGCGACATCGTCATCATCCGTTACGAAGGCCCGAAAGGCGGCCCGGGCATGCAAGAGATGCTCTACCCGACGTCGTACCTGAAATCCAAAGGCCTGGGCAAAGCCTGCGCCTTGCTCACCGACGGCCGCTTCTCGGGCGGCACTTCGGGCCTGTCCATCGGCCACGCTTCGCCGGAAGCCGCTGCCGGCGGCGCGATTGGTCTGGTGCAAGATGGCGACAAGGTGCTGATCGACATTCCGAACCGTTCGATCAACCTGCTGATCAGCGACGAAGAACTGGCCGCGCGCCGGGTCGAGCAGGACAAGAAAGGCTGGAAGCCGGTGGAGAAGCGTCCGCGCAAAGTCACCACCGCGTTGAAGGCTTACGCCCTGCTGGCCACCAGTGCCGACAAAGGTGCTGTGCGTAACAAGGCGATGCTTGACGGTCTGTAAGATTCGCCCATAAAAATGCCCCGCCACGTGCGGGGCATTTTTTTGCCTGGAGATAATTCCTCAAACAAAGGAGATCAACTGTGGGAGCGGGCTTGCTCGCGAATTGCGGTGTGCCAGTTACTGAATAAGCTAGCTGATCCACCGCCTTCGCGAGCAAGCCCGCTCCCACATTTTTGACCGAGTACATCCGTACTTACTGAATTTCGTCCGGCTTGACGATCACCCAGTTTTTGTCCGCTGTCACCGGTAACCCTTCCTTGGCCTGGGCCGCCGCGTGCTTGGCCATCATGCCGTTGAGCTGGGTCATGTATTTGTCTTTACGGTTGATCCACAGGTGGATGCCGCCCTTGGCCACGTCCACATCGTGGAACAGCATGTAGCCGTCACTGGTAGGCGTGTCGCCGCCAACGATCACCGGCTTTTTCCACTCGTCGATATAGGTCAGGATCGCCGCGTGCTTGCCGGCCATCCAGGTGGCCGGGGTCCACAGGTACGGGGTCAGCTCCAGGCCGAGGTTGGCCTTCTCGTCATACTTGCCTGCAGCAATCTGCTTGCGCGCGGTGGTCAGCTCGCCGGTCTTGCGGTCCTTGAGCAAGGTGGTCACGCCGATGACATTCTCGGGTTTAACGTTGTAGCCGTACTTCGGATCGGCCGCGACCATGCGCACCAGTTCCTCGGACGCGGCGGTCATCACGTAGACCTCAATGCCGTTTTCCATCAGCTTGTTGAACAGCTCAGCCTGGCCGGTGAAGACCTTCGGCGGCTGCACTTCCATATTCTTGACCACGTCACCGTCGTAATAGGTGACCGGCACCGGCTTGCCCGACGCCATCATCTCGTCGACGTAGCCTTTGAGCTCCTTGAGGGTGAAGCCGGAGAAAATCTGCGCGACCCATGGGTAGCAGACCATGTCGTCGACTTCACAGAGGCGGTAGTAGTAACTGAACAGGCTTTCCTTGTGGTCGGCGGTGTCTTTGAACGGGATCAGCTTCAGGGAAGGGTCCATGGTGTCGCGGGTGATCAGGCCCTTGTTTTCCAGGTACGGCAGCAACGACTCTTCAAGGTCGTAGCGGTAACTGGTGTTGTCCATGTCGAATACCGCGAAGTTGCCCTTGTTGGCATTGGCGGCAATCATCGTGTCCAGTTGCTTCGCGGCAGCCGCAGGCCAATGTTTCAACTCGGTGGCGGCAAAGGCCTGGCTCGCAAGGCCCAGGCACAGCGCGGCGGCAAACAGTTTCGGCGCTAGCTTCATGTGCGTTTTCTCCCTGAGTGAAAGACATCGACGCTAACAAATCTGTGTGACAGTTATCGCCCGAGCGCGACCGCTTTCGTCGTGATCGCGCCACCCGCGTACGCCTGGGCGCCATTTGCTTATTCCAAAAACGACAGTGACCATTCCATAAAGGTATTAAATCATTATATTTCAAGCTGTTAGCATTTCCGGTTCGCAATCGCAGGCTCACGCGATTGGCTGCCTTCTCAACGGAGCTTCAATGAATCTGCCCCTGATTCTCAACTTACTGGTGTTCGTGGCCCTGTTGCTGGGCCTGGCACAAACCCGTCGAACCAACTGGAGCCTCGCCAAGAAGGTCTTGTTCGCGTTGGTACTCGGCGTGATTTTCGGTGTAGTGCTGCACGCGATCTACGGTGCCGGCAACCCGGTACTCAAGGCCTCGATCGGCTGGTTCGACCTGGTCGGCAACGGTTACGTGCAGTTGCTGCAAATGATCGTGATCCCGCTGGTGTTCGCCTCGATCCTCAGCGCCGTGGCCCGTCTGCATAACGCCTCATCCCTGGGCAAGATCAGCTTCCTGACCATCGGTACGCTGCTGTTCACCACGGCCATTGCGGCGCTGATCGGTATCGGCCTGACCAACCTGTTCGGCCTTACCGCCGAAGGCCTGGTGGCCGGCACCCAGGAAATGGCGCGCCTGCAAGTAATCCAGAGTGATTACGCTGGCAAGGTTGCCGACCTGAACATCCCGCAACTGCTGCTGTCGTTCATCCCGCAGAACCCGTTCGCGGACCTGGCTCGGGCCAAGCCGACGTCAATTATCAGTGTGGTGATCTTCGCTGCATTCCTTGGGGTTGCCGCGCTGCAACTGCTCAAGGATGACGTGGAAAAAGGCCAGAAAGTCCTCAACGCCATCGACACCCTGCAAGCCTGGGTGATGCGCCTGGTGCGCCTGGTGATGAAACTGACCCCGTACGGCGTATTGGCGCTCATGACCAAAGTGGTCGCCAGCTCCAACCTGCAAGACATCATCAAGCTCGGCAGTTTTGTGGTGGTGTCGTACCTGGCCCTGGGCCTGATGTTTGTGGTGCACGGCCTGCTGCTGTCCCTGGCCGGGGTCAACCCACTGCGGTTCTTCCGCAAGGTCTGGCCAGTGCTGACGTTTGCCTTCACCAGCCGCTCCAGCGCCGCCAGCATCCCGCTGAGCATTGAAGCGCAGACCCGTCGCCTGGGGATCCCGCAGTCCATCGCCGGCTTTGCCGCCTCGTTTGGCGCAACGATTGGCCAGAACGGTTGCGCGGGTCTTTACCCGGCGATGCTGGCGGTGATGGTTGCGCCGACCGTGGGCATCAACCCGCTGGACCCGCTGTGGATCGCAACACTGGTGGCGATTGTGACCTTGAGTTCCGCCGGTGTGGCGGGCGTGGGCGGCGGTGCGACGTTTGCCGCGCTGATCGTGCTGCCGGCGATGGGCTTGCCGGTGTCACTGGTGGCGCTGCTGATTTCGGTTGAACCGCTGATCGACATGGGTCGTACGGCGTTGAACGTGAACGGTTCGATGACGGCCGGGGCGATTACCAGCCAGATCATGCAGCAGACGGATAAAGAGTTGTTGAATGCGGATGAGCATGCGGAGTTGGCGCAGGCTTAACGGCTGAACTTTGTGGCGAGGGAGCTTGCTCCCGCTGGGCTGCGCAGCAGCCCCAAAGCAGGCGACCGAGTTTTCTGAGAGATTGAGGGATCAGCTTTCAGGGCCGCTTCGCAGCCCAGCGGGAGCAAGCTCCCTCGCCACATGAGTTTTTAGGCTTTTTCCCAGACTTCGAAGTTATACGCCGGCTTATCACCCTCAGCCGCATTCTCGACATTCGACACCAGCTTCCACTGGTTCAAATCAAACTCGGGAAACCACGCATCGCCGTCCGGGCTCAACGCCACCCGCGTCAAATACAGGCGATCCGCCTGCTCCAGCCCCTGGGCATACAACTGCGCGCCGCCGATCAGCATCAGCTCATCCACGCCCTGCGCCTTGGCCCATTCCTCAGCCCGCTCTACTGCTGCGTCCAGGGACGGAAAAACTTCCGCACCTTCCAGCGCCAAGTCGGTCTGACGGCTGACCACAATGTTCAACCGGCCCGGCAACGGTCGACCCAGGGAATCCCAGGTCTTGCGCCCCATGATGATCGGCTTGCCCAAGGTGGTGGCCTTGAAATATTTGAAATCCCCCGGCAAATGCCAGGGCATGCTGTTGTCGACGCCGATCACACGGTTTTCACCGAGGGCTGCGATCAGGCTTAAAGGGAGAGTTTTTTTCATGGCGACGAGAATACCAGAGGCGCGCGCGGCATACCCCAACCGCCGTTCCAGCGGTTATGCTCCAAGCTCACTGGCTCAACAGGATGACGCGTGACAGCTCTGAATCCCCTGCAAACACTCTGGCTGACCGAAACCGTGCGCCTGCGCGAGGAACACGCCGGCGCCCTGGAAGACCAGGAAGCCAATCGCCTGGCCCGCAGCAGCGGCGGTGACTTGCCGACGCGCATTCAAAACCGCGCGCTGTGGCTGGCTGAACGCGATGGCCTGACCGCCGCCCTGACCCGCTGGCTGCAGGGCGCGCGCCTGGCGCTGATCCTGCTGGCGGTGGTTGCTATCGTCAGCGGTGCCGGCCTGGCCTTTGCCGCGCTGGGCAACGGGCTGGCGCCGGTCAATGTGTTCTGGGCCCTGGGCAGCCTGCTGGGTTTGAACCTGATCCTGCTGTTGAGCTGGGCCCTGGGCCTGTTGTTTGCCGGTGAACACGGCGCGAGCCTCGGCCGCCTGTGGTTATGGCTCAGCGAAAAACTCGCCCGCGACGCCAAGGCCGCGCAACTGGCGCCCGCCCTGCTGCTGTTGCTGCAACGGCGCAAACTCAATCGCTGGGCCGTTGGTGTGCTGGTCAACAGCTTGTGGCTGCTGGCCCTGCTCAGCGCCCTGCTGATCCTGCTGACGCTCTTGGCCACCCGGCGCTACGGTTTTGTGTGGGAAACCACCATCCTGCGGGCCGATACCTTTGTCGCCGTGACCCAAACCCTCGGCGCCCTGCCCGCCTTGCTCGGCTTCAATGTGCCCACCGTCGAGATGATCCGCGCCAGCGGCGATGCCGCCCTGAATATCGAAAGCGCCCGCCAGGCCTGGGCCGCTTGGCTGGTGGGCGTGCTGCTGGTTTACGGCATCCTGCCGCGCCTGATCCTCGCGCTGCTGTGCCTGTGGCGCTGGAAACGCGGGCGCGCCGCCTTGAGCCTCGACCTTAACCTGCCCGGCTACAGCCAACTGCGTGAGCGGCTGATGCCCAGCAGCGAACGGCTTGGGGTCAACGATGCAGCGCCCGAACAGTTGCACAACGTGACCGGCGGCGTCAGCGAATTGGAAAGCGACGGCGCCCTGCTAGTGGCCATTGAACTCGATGACCAACGCACCTGGCCGCCGAAGCTCCCGGCCAGCGTCAAGGATGCCGGCATCCTCGACAGCCGTGAATCCCGCAACAAGCTGCTGGAGCAACTCACCCGCTTCCCGCCCGCACGCCTGGCCATCGCCTGCGACCCACGGCGCTCGCCGGATCGTGGCAGCCTCGCGCTGATTGCCGAACTGGCCCGCAGCGCCACCGCCACCCGCGTCTGGCTGCTGCAAGCGCCGGCGGGCCAGGCGCTGGACGCGGAACGTCTGGGTGACTGGCATACAGCGTTGCAGCAGTTGCAGATCCCGTTCGCTGATTGCGCGCCGCTCACTTGGCTGGAGACCGGTCATGACTAAGCCCCTGAAACTCGCCGTGGTCGGCCACACCAACGTCGGCAAGACCTCGTTGCTGCGCACCCTCACGCGAGACGTCGGCTTCGGAGAAGTCTCCCATCGGCCCAGCACCACCCGGCATGTCGAAGGTGCTCGGCTGTCGGTAGACGGCGAAGCCTTGCTGGAGCTGTACGACACGCCCGGCCTGGAAGATGCCATCGCCCTGCTCGATTACCTCGAGCGCCTGGACCGCCCCGGCGAACGCCTCGACGGCCCGGCACGGCTGGCGCGTTTTCTGGAAGGCAGCGAGGCCCGGCAACGCTTCGAACAGGAAGCCAAGGTGCTGCGCCAACTGCTGGCCTCGGATGCCGGGCTGTATGTGATAGATGCCAGGGAGCCGGTGCTGGCCAAGTACCGCGATGAGCTGCAAGTGCTGGCCAGCTGTGGCAAGCCGCTGCTGCCAGTGCTCAACTTTGTCAGCAGCGCCGACCACCGCGAGCCGGACTGGCGTGAAGCCCTCGCCCGCCTCGGCCTGCACGCACTGGTGCGTTTCGACAGCGTCGCGCCACCGGAAGACGGCGAGCGCCGCCTCTATGAAAGCCTCGCCCTGCTGCTGGAAAATTCCCGTGGGCAACTGGAGCGGCTGATCCTCGATCAGGAAGCCCAGCGCCAGGCTCGCCAGCAAAGTGCTGCACGGCTGATCGCCGAACTGCTGGTCGACTGCGCCGCCTGCCGCCGCAGCGTGGTCAGCGAAGCCGAGGTAGAACAGCAAGCCATCAGCGAACTGCGCAAAGCCGTGCGCCAGCGCGAACAGCGTTGCGTGGAGGCCTTGCTCAAGTTGTTCGGCTTCCGCCCGCAAGACGCCGCCGCCAGCGATTTACCGCTGCTGGACGGGCGTTGGGGCGATGACCTGTTCAACCCCGAAACCCTCAAGCAACTGGGCGTGCGGGTCGGTGGCGGTATCGCAGCCGGCGCGGCCGCCGGTGCGGGTGTGGATCTACTCGTAGGCGGCCTGACCCTCGGCGCCGCCGCGCTCGCCGGAGCCATCGCGGGAGGCGCACTGCAAACGGCTCGCAGTTATGGCAGCCGCCTGCTGGGCAAGATCAAGGGCCAGCGCGAGCTGACCGTCGACGACAGCGTGCTGCGCCTGTTGGCCCTGCGCCAGCGGCAACTGCTCAAGGCCCTTAACCTGCGGGGTCACGCGGCGATCCACAGCATCAAGGTCGACACACCCCAGGATAAGACCTGGCGCGAAGGCAAGCTGCCGGAAGCCCTGAACAAGGCCCGTGCCCACCCGCAATGGTCGTCCCTTAACCCGCACCCCAAGTTGAGCCAGGCCGAACGCCAGGAACAGATCGAAGCCCTGGCCCAGCGCCTGGACGAGACCTAAGCCGCCAACAGTTGCCGCGCCTTGGACTTCAGCACTTCAAGGTCCAGCACCGGCACGTGCATTTCCTTGGCCTGTTCATCCCAGTGGCGCATGCGCAGGCTGACGGCGCACAGCGGATCCTGCTCGAACGCTTGGGCTTCCTCGGCAGTCATCACGCCGCCCTGGTAACCCAAGGTACGGCGGCTGGCTTCGCTCAAGCGTGCGTAATAATCCGGCTGGCTGAAGGTCAGGTAACGCTTGGCTTGCACGTGGTATTCCACCAGCTTGGCCATCCGCTCGCTGAAGCCTGCGCGGCGCAGATAATCGGCGCCCAGCCGTTCATGGCTGACCACGCCATAGCCGCCCATGTTCTCGCCACCTTGCCCGCAGATATGCCCGATATCGTGGAAGAACGCCGCCAGCACCACTTCATCATCGAAGCCCTCAGCCATGGCCAACTGCGCAGCCTGGGACATGTGCTCGATCTGCGAGACCGGTTCGCCGATGTAGTCAGCGGTGCCGTGTAGTTCATACAGGCCGAAGACCTCGGCGATTGCCTGTTCAGTGTTCATCAAGCACTCCCCCACAGCTCTGTGATATTGCGCTCCGCCATTGCCGGCCCGACGCTCATGCCCACGCCGGTGTGCATCAACGCCGCGCTCACCCCGGGTGCCGCCCGCAGGAACGAAAACGGCCCTGGGCCACGGGAACCATAGACACCCTGCCAGCGTTCCACGATTTGGATCTTGCAGCCCAGAGTCTCTTCGGCCAACTCGATCATCCAGGTGTCCACCTGCTCGGCGTTGAACGGTGAAGGGTCGCTGCCGTAATGGTGGGAGTCACCGATGATCAGCTCACCATAAGGCGTTGGGCTGATCAGCAGGTGAATGCCGTTTTCGTGCAGATGCGGTACATCCCGCAGGATTTC
Source organism: Pseudomonas sp. SED1 (assembly GCF_034044025.1). Lineage (NCBI taxonomy): Bacteria > Pseudomonadati > Pseudomonadota > Gammaproteobacteria > Pseudomonadales > Pseudomonadaceae > Pseudomonas > Pseudomonas sp. SED1. The sequence continues at coordinate 114,680 of NZ_JAXCIS010000229.1, read as the reverse complement.
GGCCTGTACTGGCGCGGCTTCCGGCAAATCAGCGAAGGCGCCGTAGTGGACGCAGCTGAGACCGGTCAGCAGCGCGTGTTGCAGGTTCAACGCCACCGCAGGCAGGGCGCGCAGCATTTGCAGGCGGCAGATTTGCGGGTTGAGTTCGGCGATCTGCTCGGCCAGCAGCGTCTGGTAGTCGTGGCCGGAGCAGACAATGATCTGCTCGCCGCGAAAGGAACCGGCAGTGGTGTGCACCTGCCCGGGTTCGATGTCGCGGACCAGGGTGGAGAAATGAAACTCCACGTTCAGTTCGCGGCTCAGGTAGTTGATCAGCGCCGGGATGGCTTCGCGGGAATACAGTTGCTGATCGTCCAGCCCGTGAAGCGCGGCGCGGTGATGCTTGAACTGGCCGCCGTAAAGGTCGTGCAGGTCGGCACCTTGCAGCAACTCGACGCGATAACCGTGCTCCTTGGCGCGACCGGCACAGAAAGCTTCAAGCAAGTGCTCTTCGGCCTCGGTACGGGCGAACAGATAGGAGCCGTTGCGTTTGAGCTGGATACCGGCGAGCTGTGCCCACTGGCCCCAGATTTCGCGGCTTTCCCGCGCCAGGTCGAGCATCGGCCCGGGCGGCTGGCCGGTGACCAGTGCCTGGCCGAAGTTGCGTACGGAAGCACCCAATGGAGTGGCGCTGCGCTCGAAGACCTTGACCTTGAGGCCGCGTTTGGCGGCCGCATAGGCGTGGGAAAGGCCGAGGATGCCGGCGCCGATGATCAGCAGTTGTGTCATGAAGTGATGTCCTGAATTCGAGACCGCCTTCGCGAGCAAGCCCGCTCCCACATTTTGATTTGTGAACACATTCAAAATGTGGGAGCGGGCTTGCTCGCGAAGAGGCCATCAGCCCAACCCGAAAAATTACTGACCCGCCACCTTTTCCGACTTGCCGTCATAGCGCTTGCGCCATTCGGTCAGGATGCTGTCGCGGTTTTTCGACGCCCAGGCGAAGTCGTTCTTGATCAGCCGCTGCTCATAGTCAGCCGGCAATTCGGTCTGCGGTTTGGCGATGCCCGGCTGGGCCAGTACCGCGAAGTTTTCCTTGTACAGCTCCATCGCCGCCGGGCTGGCGGAGAAGTCGGCGAGTTTCTGTGCCGCGTCCGCGTGGGCAGTGCCTTTGATCACGGCAGTCGCTTCGATGTCCCAGCCCAGGCCTTCTTTCGGCAGGATGATGTCCAGCGGTGCACCCTGGCGCTTCAGTTGAACGGCCGGGTATTCAAACGAAATGCCGATCGGGAACTCACCCGAGGCCGCCAGCTTGCACGGCTTGGAACCGGAGTGAACGTACTGGCCGATGTTCTGGTGCAGGTCGTCCATGTACTGCCAGCCCTGCTTCTCGCCGAAGGTCTGCAGCCAGGCGCTCACATCCAGGAAACCGGTGCCGGACGAGGCCGGGTTGGGCATCACGATCTTGCCTTTGTACTCAGGCTTGGTCAGGTCTTGCCAGCTCACCGGCTTGCTCAGGCCCTGCTTTTCGGCTTCAACGGTGTTGAAGCAGATAGTCGCAGCCCACACGTCCATGCCGACCCAGGCCGGCGGATTGGCGGCGTCGCGGTAGTTCGCACCGATCTTGCCCAGGTCCTTGGGTGCGTAGTTTTGCAGCATGCCCTGCTGGTCGAGGATCGCCAGGCTGGAAGCCGCCAGGCCCCAGACCACGTCAGCCTGCGGGCGGGATTTTTCGGCCAGCAGCTTGGCGGTGATGATGCCGGTGGAATCGCGTACCCATTTGATATCGATGTCCGGGTTAGCCTTTTCGAAGGCCTGTTTGTAAGTCTTCAATTGCTCGGCTTCGAGGGCCGTGTACACGGTCAACTCGGTCTTGGCGGCAAAGGCATTCAGGCTGAACGCAGTGAGCACAGCAGCGGCTAACGCCAGGGGCTTGAACATGGTGCAGTTCCTTTATGGATGATTTATTGACCGGGCGCGGTTTGGCGCCAGGCCTGGGAGCGGCGCAACAAGCCGCGTGAGGCCCACGCCAGCAGCAAGGACACGCCCGCCGAGGTGAACAGAATCAGGGTCGACATGGCCGCCGCGCCGCCGACGTTGCCGGCGTCGTCCATGTTCAATACGGCGACTGCCGCGAGGATGGTGTCGGGGCTGTAGAGGAAGATCGCGGCGGAGACGGTGGTCATCGCCGAGACGAACAGGTAGCGCACGATGTCCAGCAGCGCCGGCAGGCAGATCGGCACGGTGACCCGCAGGTAATGCCGGTACAGCGGCGCCTTGAGGGACAGCGCGGCGGCTTCGAACTCGGCGTCCAACTGGCGCAGGGCCGTGGTGGCGGTCATTTGTGCGGTGGTCAAATAGTGAGCAATGGTGCACACCACCAGCAGCGTCATGGTGCCGTAGAGCACATGCAGCGGGTTGCCGTTGAGGTTGAAAAAGAACACGTAGCCCAGGCCCAGCACCAACCCCGGCACCGCCATCGGCACGAAGCTGAGCATGCGCAACGCCAGGTTCAGGCCCTTCTGGCCCTTGGTCTTTTCCATCAGGTAGGCGCCGGTAAAGATCAGCACGCTGCCGATCAATGCAGTGCACAGGGCCATGGTGATGCTGTTGCGGTAGGCCAGCCAACCGCCGCCGGCCGTGTCCTCAAACTGGTAGTGGGCCAGCGACAGCGACAGGTTGTAGGGCCAGAACTTCACCAGCGACGAGTAGACCGCCATGCCGAACACCAGCAGCAGGATCGCGCAGATCAGCAGGACGATGGCCAGGTAGCAGCCATCTCGCAGTTTCGACGGCGCCGGCTGGAACACTTGGGCGCGGCCGCTCATGGAGTCGCCGTGGCGACGGCGTAGCCAGGCGTCGACACCAAAACTGAACAGTGCCGGCAGCAGCAGGACCATGCCGATCAAGGCGCCCCGGCCGAATTGTTGCTGCCCGACCACGGCTTTGTAGGCTTCCAGGGCCAGTACTTGATAGTCGCCACCGACTACCACGGGCACGCCGAAGTCAGTGATGGTCAAGGTGAACACCAGGCAAAACGCGGCGAAGACAGCCTGGCGCGTCGCCGGCCAGGTGATGCTGCGAAACGCTCGGGACGGGCTGGCGCCCATGCTCGATGCGGCGTCAAACAGTCGTGCATCCGCCAGGGAAAGCGCCGACAACAAAATCATCAACGCATGGGGAAAGGTGTAGATCACTTCACCGAGGACGATGCCCCAGAAGCCATAGATGTTGTCCGACAGCAGCCCGCGCAGCATGCCCTGGTTACCGAACAGGTAGACCAGCGCAATCCCGGGCAGCATCGACGGCGCCATCAATGGCAGCAGCGACATGCCGCGCCAGATCGCCTTGCCGGGAATCAGCGTGCGTTGCAAAGCGTAGGCAAACAGGTAAGCCAGCGGTACGACGATGGCCGCCACACTGAGGGAAACCTTCAGGCTGTTACCCAGCAACCAGTGGAAGTTATCGCTGGTGACCAGTTCCCGCGCAGCCACCAGGCCACCGCCCTGCCCGGCTTCACTGCTGAAGCCGCGCCAGAAGATGGCCAGCAGCGGCAGCAGTACCGCGACGCCCAGCAAACACAGCCAGAGCAGCTTGCCGCCGATAACAAAAATACGGTCGCCGACTTCGGCACGGGAAACCTGACGAGCCACGTTATCGGGTATCGGCAGAGTTATATCGCGGGCCATCTCAGGCAAACACCTGCAGGCTGCGCGGGGGCAGCGCGACCCAGATGTCCTGGGCGCCGAGGCGTGGCATGGCTTCCGGGGCCAGTTCGGCCAGCAGCGGATGGCCGGGCAGTTGGTCCAGCTCAAAGCTCATGCGGCAGCGGTTGCCGAGGAAGGTGATCTCGCGGACCTTGGCCGGGAACAGGTTTTCTTCATGCACCGGCGGGTTGACGTTGATGGCTTCGGGGCGGCAGAAGAGTCGGCCCGATTTTGCGGCACCCGAGTTTTCCGCAAGACGCATGTTCAACCCGCCGACCTGGGCGTGGCTGTCGCTGTTGCGGCTGAACGGCAGCCAGTTGCCCTGGCCGACGAACTCGGCCACGAACGGCGTGGCCGGGCGGTCGTAGATTTCCTGGGGCGTGGCGTATTGCTCGACCTTGCCGTTGTTCATCACAGCAATGCGGTCGGCCATCAGCATGGCCTCGTCCTGGTTGTGGGTGACCATCAGGGTGGTGATGCCCAGGCGGCGTTGCAGTTGGCGAAGCTCGGTGCACAGATGCTCGCGTACCCGGGCGTCGAGGGCCGACATGGGTTCGTCCAGCAACAACAAGGACGGCGCCGGTGCCAGGGCGCGGGCCAGGGCCACACGCTGCTGCTGGCCGCCGGAGAGTTGACCGGGAAATTTCTTTTCGCTGCCCACCAGGCCTACCAGTTCCAGCATCTGCCCGACGCGCTTGCGCACCTCATCGCGGCCACTGCCAGTGAGGCCGTAGCCGATGTTCGCTTCGACGGTGAGATTGGGAAACAGCGCGTAGGACTGGAACAGAATGCCGTAGTCCCGTGCCTGGGGTGCCAGTAGGGAAACGTCGCGGTCGCCGAGGTACAACTCGCCGCTGTCCTGGCGTTCAAGGCCCGCGATGCAGCGCAGCAAGGTGGTCTTGCCGCAGCCTGACGGGCCCAGCAGGCACACCAGTTCGCCGGCGGCGACATCCAGGGACACGTTATCCAACGCGGTAAAGGCGCCGAAGCGTTTCTGCACACCGCGCACCTTCATTGGCGCGCCGGGGCGGGTCTGAGCTGTGTTCATGGAGGCACCTCATCAAACTGATGAAGGTCATCCTAGGCAGGCAATGCGTCCCTCTTGTGGCAGAAAGGCAAAACGTGGCGATAGTGGTATTGGTGGATTTGGGTAAGGTTTACCCCGTATCTATAGCCTAGCGCTTATGGCGAGGGGGCTTGTCCCCCGTTGGACTGCGCAGCAGTCCTAAACCCTGCTGGCGCGATCTGCCAGGAAAAATGCAGTGACCTTATTGGGGCTGCTTCGCAGCCCAACGGGGGACAAGCCCCCTCGCCACAAAAGCCCGCTCGCCATGGAAGCAAGTTAGCCTGCCGGAGACATTTCCTGCGCCAACCCCAGGAAAGTCGCCGGCAATCGGGCACCCTTTCTCTCTTTAAGACAGTACAAATATTCGGGAATCTGCGGGGCATTCTCGATGGTCAGCACACGCAGTTGCGGATCGTGGGGCACTTCCTGCCGGGCGATGATGCTGATGCCGATGTTACGCAACACCGCCTCACGGATCGATTCCCGACTGCCGATCTCCAGCAACGGCCCGTAACTCACACCGGCGCCCTGCAGCATCTCCTCGGTTAACCGACGGGTGGTGGAGCCCGGCTCGCGCATCAGCAAGGTGTGCCCGGCCAGCGCGGTCAACGGCACATGGTCGAGCACTGCCAGCGGATGATTGCGATGCACCGCCAGCACCAGCGGGTCCATGCCCAGTACCCGCCGGATCAGGCGCGGGTCTTCAAGCAACTGGGATGAAGCAGCGACGTCGACGCGGTAGTCATCCAGCGCTTCCAGCACCTGCTGGGAGTTGCCGATTTCCACCGAAACCTCAACCTGCGGCAGCCGCTCACGGAAGGTTTTGACCAGGTCGAGAATGTAATAAGGCGCCGTCGCGGCAATCCTCAACGCGCCTTGCACCTGGCCGCTGTTACGCAGGAAAAACTCGATGTCCGCTTCCTGCTGCAACAGCGCCTTGACCATCGGCAACAGCCGCGCGCCTTCGTCGCTGACGGTCAGGCGGCGCCCGCCACGGTAGAACAATTCCACCGAGTACTGGCTTTCCAGGTGACGAATCTGGGTGGTCACCGTGGGCTGGCTCAGCCCGAGCTTTTTCGCCGCCTGGGTAATACTGCCCAGGCGGGCGACCATGTAAAACGCCTTCAGCTCGGCACTCAGCACACCACCCTCTCATCGACTATTTGCGCAACAGGCGCAGACCATTGAACACCACCAGCAGGCTCACGCCCATGTCGGCGAACACTGCCATCCACATGGTGGCCATCCCAAGGAAGGTCACCGCCAGGAAGATCGCCTTGATCACCAAGGCCAGGGCAATGTTCTGCTTGAGGATACTCGACGTGCGCCGCGACAGTTGAATGAATGCCGGAATCTTGCGCAGGTCGTCGTCCATCAGCGCCACGTCGGCGGTCTCGATGGCGGTGTCGGTACCGGCGGCGGCCATGGCAAACCCGATCTCGGAACGGGCCAGCGCCGGGGCGTCGTTGATGCCGTCGCCGACCATGCCCACCCGGTGGCCCTTGGCGTAGAGCGCTTCGATGGCTTGCAGTTTGTCGGTGGGCAACAGGTCGCCCTGGGCCTGGTCGATGCCGACCTGATCGGCGATTGCCTTGGCGGTGTGGGTGTTGTCGCCGGTGAGCATCAGGGTCTTGATGCCCAGGTCATGCAACTGCTGGATGGCCTCGCGGCTGGTGTCTTTCACGGTGTCGGCCACGGCGAACAGCGCCAGCGGGCCGGACTTGTCCAGCAGCAGGACCACGGACTTGCCTTGTTTTTCCAGGGCGAAGAGTTTTTCTTCAAGGGCCGGCGAGCACAGGTTCAGCTCTTCCACCAGACGGTGATTGCCCAGGTAATAGACTTCACCATTGATTTCACCCTTCACACCGCGACCCGCCAGGGCTTCGAAGTTATCCACAGTGTGAACGGTAAGATTCTTATCCACCGCCGCGTTGGCGATGGCCAGGGACACCGGGTGATCGGAGCGCCCGGCCAAGCTCGCGGCCAGGGCCGGCGCGCTGTCTTCCATGTTCGGGAACAGCGACAGGTAATCGGTTTGCACCGGTTTGCCGTGGGTGATGGTGCCGGTCTTGTCCAGGGCCAGGTAGTCGAGCTTGTAACCGCCCTCCAGGTACACGCCGCCCTTGATCAGGATGCCTTTGCGCGCCGCGGCGGCCAGGCCGCTGACGATGGTCACCGGGGTGGAAATCACCAGCGCACAAGGGCAGGCGACGACCAGCAATACCAGCGCACGGTAGATCCAATCAAACCACGCGCCTGCCATGAACAGCGGCGGAATCAGCGCCACGCCCAAGGCAAAGATAAACACCGCCGGGGTGTAGACCTTGGCGAAGGTGTCGACAAAACGCTGGGTTGGCGCACGGGCGCCTTGGGCCTGTTCCACGGCGTGGATGATCCGCGCCAGGGTCGAGTTGTTGGCGGCGGCGGTGACTTTGTATTCCAGGGAGCCGGCCTGGTTGATGGTGCCAGCGAAGACTTTGTCGCCCAGGGTCTTTTCAATCGGCAGGCTTTCACCGGTAATCGGCGCCTGGTCGATGGTGGACTGGCCGGAGGTGACTTCACCGTCGAGACCAATGCGCTCGCCGGGGCGAACCCGCACGATGGCGCCCAGTTCGATGACTTTGACATCCTGTTCAACCCAACTGCCGTCGGCCTGACGAACCGTGGCCTGTTCCGGGGTCATCTGCATCAAGCCACTGATGGCATTGCGAGCACGGTCGAGGGACTTGGCTTCGATCAGTTCGGCCACGGTGAACAGGAACATCACCATCGCGGCTTCAGGCCACTGGCCGATCAGGATCGCGCCGGTGACGGCGATGCTCATCAGGGCGTTGATGTTCAGGTTGAGGTTTTTCAGGGCAATCCAGCCCTTTTTGTAGGTGGTGAGGCCGCCGCTGAAGATCGAGATCAGCGCGACCAGGGCGATCACCCACGTCGGGGCTGCGTTGGTGAAGTGCAGCACTTCGGCGCCTAACGCACCAACGCCAGACAGGGCCAGCGGCCACCAGTGCTTCTTCGCCGGCGGTTCCGCCGGGGCGACGCCCTCTTCGATGGGATCCGCCTGCATGCCCAAGGACTTGATGGCGTCGATGATCGGCGCGGTAGTCGGCAAGTCGTGGGTCACGCCGAGGATGCGGTTGATCAGGTTGAATTCCAGTTGCTGCACACCGGCGAGCTTGCCCAGTTTGTTCTGGATCAGCGTCTGCTCGGTGGGGCAGTCCATGGCTTCAATGCGGAAGGTGCTCAGCCGCGAGCCCGCCGTCGGGGCTTCAGTCAGCTTCACCAGCGCAGGCGCCGCTTTGCTGGAACAGCAGGAATCGCCATGGCTGCCATGGTCGTGCTTCTGTACAGGTTTCAGCTTGGGGCCGTGATCGTGCGCGTGGTCATGATCATGGTCGTGCTTGTGCGGGGTGTGGATGGAGTCGCTCATTCTGTCGCGTCCGTAAAGGTGCCTGTTGCCAAGTAAAGACCCTGTAGCCACTATAGGGTCAAGCACCCTTTTGGAGATTGCTGCGATGAAGATCGGCGAATTGGCAAAATTGACGGATTGCCAGGTGGAAACCATCCGTTATTACGAGAAGGAAGGCCTGCTGCCGCCGCCTGCGCGCAGCGATGGAAACTACCGCCTGTACACCCAGGCGCACACCGAACGGCTGGTGTTTATCCGCAACTGCCGCAGCCTGGACATGACCCTTGAGGAAATTCGCAGCCTGCTGGGCCTGCGGGACAGTCCTCAGGATCAGTGCGAAAGCGTGAATGCATTGATTGACGAGCACATCCACCACGTGAAAGCGCGGATCGACGGGCTGCTGGCGTTGCAGGAACAGTTGCTCGACCTGCGCCAACGCTGCGGCGGCGGGCCGGATCTGGACCAGTGCGGGATTTTGCAGCGGCTGGAAGTCAGCGGGAGTGTCGCGGCCAGCGAGGCTGAGCCCTCACATGTGGGCAGAAGCCACGGCCATTGAATGTGTACACAAAACAAATGTGGGAGCGGGCTTGCTCGCGAAAGCGGAGTGTCAGCCACTGAATGTGTTTCTGATACACCGTATTCGCGAGCAAGCCCCCTCCCACATTTAGACCGAGACCGCCTTTAAATGGCTACGTCGGCCTTGATGCTCGGGTCGGCGTCGTAGCCCACGATTTCAAAGTCTTCGAATTTGTAATCGTAGATCGACTCGGGTTTGCGCTTGATCACCAGTTCCGGCAGCTTCTTCGGCGTGCGCGCCAGCTGGGTCTGGATCTGTTCCATATGGTTGCTGTAGGCATGGGTGTCGCCCGTGGTGACGATGATCTCGTGAGGGATCAGGTCGCACTGTTGGGCCAGCATATGGGTGAGCAACGCCAGGGCCGCGGTGTTGTACGGCAGACCGAGGAATACATCGGAGCTGCGGATGTACAACTGCATCGACAGGTGACCGTCATGCACAAAAGCCTGGTACAGCAGGTGGCAAGGCGGCAGCGCTTGCTTGCCGTCGCGGGCGTTTTGCTGGGGGCTTTTGGTCTCGTCCGGCAGGTACTCGACGTTCCAGCCGTGGAACAGGATGCGGCGGCTGTTGGGGTTGGTCTTCAGCGTCTCGACCATGTAGTCGATCTGGTTGATCTTGCCGCCGTCCTTGGTTGGCCAGGCGGTCCACTGCTCGCCGTACACCGGGCCCAGGTCGCCGTCTTCGGTGGCCCATTCGTCCCAGATTTTTACGCCATTCTCGTTCAACCACTTGATGTTGGTGTTGCCACTCAGCATCCAGATCAATTCGTTGGCGATGCTTTTGAAGTGAAGCTTCTTGGTGGTCAGCAGCGGGAAGCCGTCGGCCAAGCTATGCCGAAACTGACGGGCAAACACCGCCTTGGTGCCGGTGCCGGTGCGATCGCCCTTGGTCAGGCCATTGGTCACGACATCGTTCAGTAGTTCGAGATATTGCTTCATGTCTATACCTGTTTCGTTGAAGCCGGGACCCTCGGGCCCCGGCGTTCGAATTTAAAGCGCGGTGTTCTTGATGCCTTGCGGGCGATTGTAAGCCCACCACAGCAGACCCAGGCCGGCGATGATCATCGGCAGGCTGAGAATCTGACCCATGGTCAACCAGCCCCACGCCAGGTAGCCCAGCTGCGCATCCGGCACCCGCACGAACTCGACGATAAAGCGGAAGATCCCGTAGAACAGCGCGAACATGCCCGACACGGCCATGGTTGGGCGTGGCTTGCGCGAGAAGATATAGAGGATCAGGAACAGCGCCACACCTTCCAGGGCGAACTGGTACAGCTGCGACGGATGACGCGGCAATTGCGCCGGGTCGCTGAAGGGCGGGAACACCATGGCCCACGGCACGTCAGTCGGCTTGCCCCACAATTCGGCATTGATGAAGTTACCGATACGCCCGGCACCCAGGCCAATCGGCACGAACGGCGCGACGAAGTCCATCAGCTGGAAGAACGACTTGCCGTTACGCCGGCCAAACCACCAGGCAGCGATCATCACGCCCACAAACCCGCCGTGGAACGCCATGCCGCCCTTCCACACCTCGAAGATCAGCGTCGGGTTGGCGATGTAGGCTGGCAGGTCGTAGAACAGCACATACCCCAGGCGTCCGCCGACGATGACCCCCATCGACATCCAGAACACCATGTCGGAGAGCTTCTCCTTGGTCCAGGTCGGGTCGAAACGGTTCAGGCGCCGGGAAGCCAGCAGCCAGGCACCGCCGATGCCGATCAGGTACATCAACCCGTACCAATGGATTTGCAGCGGACCGATGGCCAAGGCCACCGGGTTGATCTGCGGGTAAGGCAGCATTGCGACTCCTCGTTAAATCAATAGTCATGGCGCATCGGACCATGCCGTTGCGCGATTAAGCCTGCGTTACAACAAAAAATTCAAACCTACGCAAAACAGCAAGCCGGCGAACAGCCGCTTGAGCAAGCGTGGCGACAACCGATGCGCCAGGCGCGCGCCGAAACGGGCCGCCACCATGCTGGTCAGGGCAATGCCCAGCAGCGCCGGCAAATACACAAAGCCGAGACTATGCTCGGGCAGCAGCGGGTCATGCCAGCCCAGAATCATGAAACTTAATGCACTGGCCAGGGCGATCGGCAAGCCGCAGGCCGACGAAGTGGCCACTGCCTGCTGCATCGGCACGCTGCGCCAGGTCAGGAACGGCACGGTCAACGAACCACCACCGGTGCCGAAAATCGCCGACGACCAGCCGATCACGCCGCCGGCCAAGGTCAGGCCGAGCTTGCCCGGCACCTGGCGGCTGGCCTTGGGCTTGAGCTCCAGGGTCATCTGCAACGCGATCACCAGGGCGAACACACCGATGATCTTCTGCAAATGCGGCCCGGAAATCGCCTCGGCAGTCAGCGCGCCGAAGCCTGCACCCAGCAGAATGCCCACAGCCATCCACACAAAGATCGGCCAGCGCACGGCGCCCCGGCGGTGATGCTCGCGCACCGCGTTGACCGAGGTGAAAATAATAGACGCCAGGGACGTGCCGACAGCGAGGTGGGTCAACACCGAGGGATCGAAGCCCTGCAAGGTGAAACTGAACACCAGCACCGGCACGATAATGATCCCGCCGCCCACGCCAAACAGCCCGGCGAGCATGCCCGCACAGGATCCCAGCAGCAAATACAGCAGAAATTCCATGGGAGCCCCCGAAAACAGACCGGCATGTTAACGGATGCAAAGCACAGGGTTCTATGGGTAGAGTGGGCAAAACACAAAGGGATTTCCTTATGTGCCTGATTGTTTTTGCCTGGCGGCCGGGCCACGCCCAGCCGCTGATCGTCGCGGCCAACCGTGATGAGTTCTATGCCCGGCCCAGTCTGCCGTTGGCCCAGTGGCTGGATGCGCCCCATGTTTACGCCGGGCGCGACCAGGAAGCCGGCGGGACCTGGCTGGGGGTCGGGGCGGATGGTCGCTTTGCGGCGCTGACCAATATCCGTGACCCGCACCAGCCGCCGGCGCGCAAGTCGCGGGGCGAATTGGTGGCGCGTTTTCTCAGCGGCTCGCTGTCGATTGACGACTATTTGGCCGACGTTAACGGCAGATCGATTGAATATGCCGGGTTTAACCTGTTGGTGGGGACGCGGGACGAATTGTGGCATTACAACGCCAGCGAATCAGCGCCGACGCGCCTGGAAGCAGGGGTTTATGGGTTATCCAACGCGGGGCTGGATACGCCGTGGCCGAAGTTGTTGAAGGCCAAGGCGGCGCTGACGCAAGTGCTGGAAGATCCTCAGCCCGAGGCCTTGCTGGGGATTTTGAGCGACCCGCAGACCGCGCCTTTTGCCGACTTGCCGGATACCGGCGTGGGGTTGGCGACAGAGAGTTTGTTGTCGAGCGTGTTTATTGCCAGCCCCAGTTACGGGACTCGGGCGAGCACGGCGCTGATTGTGAATGCCGACGGGACACGGCATATCGTGGAGCGCAGTTTTGGGCCCCATGGCGGCAGGCTGGGCGAGGTGGAACTCAAAATCTGAACGTCACGCAAATCAAATGTGGGAGCGGGCTTGCTCGCGAATACAGGGTGTCAGTCAATACATCCGGTGACTGATACACCGCCTTCGCGAGCAAGCCCGCTCCCACATTTCGATTGGGGACAGGCTCTGAAATCCGGTTAGAGGCTTTTTGCAGACGCCGGGTTGATCATCCGCGCCAACCCAAGGTTCTTCAGCGCCAATTGCAGCGAGCTGTGGATAACTTGCGGGTTGTCGATGGTCATCAATTCCGCCAGCAGTTCCTTGGCCCGGCTCAGGTTGATCTGGCGCAGCATCCATTTCACCTTCGGCAAGTTGGTGGCGTTCATCGACAGGCTGTCAAAGCCCATCGCCATCAACAGCACGGCCGCCGCCGGGTCACCGGCCATCTCGCCGCAGATACTCACTTGCTTGCCTTCGGCATGGGCGTCGCGCACCACGTTCTGCAAGGCTTGCAGCACTGCCGGGTGCAAGTAGTCGTAAAGGTCGGCCACCCGTGGGTTGTTGCGGTCAACGGCCAGCAGGTATTGGGTAAGGTCGTTGGAACCCACCGACAGGAAGTCCACCTGCCGCGCCAGCTCTTTAGCCTGGTACACCGCCGCCGGAATCTCGATCATCACGCCAATCGGCGGCATCGGTACATCAGAACCTTCGTCGCGCACTTCGCCCCAGGCACGGTGGATCAGGTGCAGGGCTTCTTCCAGCTCGTGGGTGCCGGAGATCATCGGGAGAAGAATGCGCAGGTTATTCAGGCCTTCGCTGGCCTTGAGCATGGCGCGGGTCTGGACTAGGAAGATTTCAGGATGGTCGAGGGTAACGCGAATACCGCGCCAGCCAAGGAAGGGGTTGTCTTCCTTGATGGGGAAATACGACAGTGACTTGTCGCCGCCAATGTCCAGGCTGCGCATGGTCACCGGCAACGGATGGAAGGCGGACAGTTGCTCGCGATAAATCGCCAGCTGCTCCTTCTCACTCGGAAAACGTTGGTTGATCATGAACGGCACTTCGGTGCGGTACAGCCCAACACCTTCAGCGCCGCGCTGCTGTGCGCGCGCCACGTCCGCCAGCAGCCCGGTGTTGACCAGCAGCGGTACACGGTGGCCGTCGAGGGTCACGCACGGCAGTTCCCGCAGGGCGTCGAGGCCCTGGGACAGCTGGCGTTCTTCTTCCACCACTTCAGCGTATTGCTTACGCAGCACTTCGCTGGGGTTGGTGTAGACCTCGCCGTGGTAGCCGTCGACGATCATTTGGATGCCGTCGACCTTGGAATACGGCAGGTCCACCAGGCCCATCACCGTCGGGATGCCCATGGCCCGGGCCAGGATCGCGACGTGGGAGTTACCCGAACCCAATACCGAGACCAGGCCCACCAGTTTGCCTTCCGGCACTTCGCCGAGCATGGTGGCGGTCAGTTCTTCACTGATCAGGATGGTGTTATCGGGGTACACCAGCGTGGTCGAGCGTTCCTCCTGCAGGTAGGCCAGCAGGCGGCGACCGAGGTCTTTCACGTCCGAGGCGCGTTCGCGCAGGTAGGCGTCGTCCATCAATTCGAAACGGTTGACGTGATCGGTGACCACTTGGCGCAGCGCGCCCTGGGCCCACTGGCCGGTCTTGATCACGTCCTTGACTTCGCTGCCCAGGGACGCGTCGTCAAGCATCATCAGGTACACGTCGAAGAGCGCCCGTTCTTCAGGCCGTAGCTGGGTGGCCAGCTTGGTCGACAGGGTACGCATGTCATTGCGCACGCCTTCGAGGGCGGTCTTGAAGAGGATGATTTCAGCGTCGATGTCGGTGACGGTCTTGTCCGGCACCACGTCCAGGTCGGCCGGCGGCAGCATGACCACGGCGGTACCGACGGCTGCGCCCGGCGAACCCGGTACGCCGACGAACTTGGCTTCCTGGATACCCTTGCCCTGGCGCCCCAGGCCGCGAATCGAACCGGTGGCCTCGGCGTGGGCAATAACCCCGGCGAGCTGCGCGCTCATGGTCACGAGGAAGGCTTCTTCACCTTCGTCGAACTGGCGGCGTTCTTTCTGCTGGATGACCAACACGCCGACAACGCGGCGGTGGTGAATGATCGGTGCACCGAGGAACGAGGCGTAGCGCTCTTCGCCGGTTTCGGCAAAGTAGCGATAACGCGGGTGATCGGCAGCGTTTTCAAGGTTCAGGGGTTCTTCACGCGTCCCCACCAGGCCCACCAGACCTTCATTGGGCGCCATGCTGACCTTGCCGATGGAGCGCTTGTTCAAGCCCTCGGTGGCCATCAGGACAAAACGGTTGGTCTCGGGGTCCAGCAGGTAAACCGAGCAGACCTGGCTGCCCATGGCTTCCTTGACGCGCAACACAATAATCCCCAACGCCGCCTTGAGATCCTTGGCGGAGTTAACTTCCTGGACGATCTTGCGCAGCGTATTGAGCATGGCTCGGGGTCGAACTCCGTCGTCAGTCGCGCGCTAAAAGGCGCGGGGCAAGCTCTTTAAGAGCGCGACGATAAACCTCGCGCTTGAATGTCACCACCTGGCCCAACGGATACCAATAACTGACCCAGCGCCAGCCATCGAACTCCGGTTTACCGGTCAAATCCATCCGCACCCGCTGCTCGTTGGAGATCAGGCGCAGGAGAAACCATTTCTGTTTCTGGCCGATGCACAGCGGTTGGCTGTGGGTACGCACCAGACGTTGCGGCAAACGATAGCGCAACCAGCCTCGGGTGCAGGCCAGAATTTGCACATCTTCACGTTCAAGGCCTACTTCTTCGTTCAACTCACGGTACAAGGCGTCTTCAGGGGTTTCGTCGGGGTTGATTCCGCCTTGAGGAAACTGCCAGGCATCTTGGTTGATACGGCGAGCCCATAGCACCTGTCCGGCATCATTCGTAAGAATAATCCCGACATTAGGACGGAAACCATCGGGGTCGATCACGGCAACAACCTCGCAAACGCATGTCACCGCATTGTTCCACAAAGATTGATACAGCGGCAACGAGGCTGCTTACCTTATGTGCACTCTTGTGAAAAGACCGTATTCTGGACGCCTTTTTACAGACTTTTCAGCGAGTAACTGCAATGCGCCTGGCTTTATTCGACTTGGACAACACGCTTTTGGGGGGTGACAGCGATCACGCCTGGGGCGATTACCTCTGTGAACGCGGGATTCTCGACGCCGTGGCCTACAAGGCCCGCAACGATGAGTTCTACCAGGACTACCTGGCCGGCAAGCTGGATAATGCCGAGTACCTGAACTTCTGCCTGGAAATCCTCGGCCGCACCGAGATGGCCCAGCTGGATGAGTGGCACCGCGACTACATGCGCGACTGCATCGAGCCGATCATGCTGCCCCAGGCGGTTGAATTGCTGGCCAAGCACCGGGCGGCGGGCGACAAGCTGGTGATCATCACCGCGACCAACCGTTTTGTGACGGCACCGATTGCCGAGCGGCTGGGGGTTGAAACCCTGATTGCGACGGAATGCGAGATGGAAGGTGGCCGTTACACCGGGCGCAGCACGGATATCCCGTGCTTTCGCGAAGGTAAAGTGACGCGCTTGAATCGTTGGCTGGAAGAGACCGGGTATAGCCTGGAGGACAGTTACTTCTATAGCGATTCGATGAATGACCTGCCGTTGCTGGAGCAGGTGACGAACGCGGTGGCGGTGGATCCGGATCCGAATCTGCGGGCTGAGGCTGAGAAGCGTGGTTGGCCGGTGATTAGCCTGCGCGGCTGATAACGCTTTCGCGAGCAAGCCCGCTCCCACATTTGATCGAGTTCCACCGTTGGAATGCAGTCGAATGTGGGAGCGGGCTTGCTCGCGAATGAAGGCGACCCGGTTTCAAGCCTTAAACGGGTTTAGCACCCATCAACCCGGCAATCGCCACAAACCCCACCAGGCTCACCACCGCCAGCGCCAAAGTAAAGTTCACACTCCCCGCCCCGCCCAACCGCAGTCGATTAAGCCGCGCCACCAGCCAGAACCAGCTCAGCGCCGCCACGGTGTAGATCACGCTCGAACCCAGAATCCAGGTTTGCCCCAGCGGCCAGCCGATCAAGTGCGCCAGCCACCAGCCGGTGAACGGCATGCTCACTACGCAAATCCCCATCAACAACCACACAAACACCCACGGCCGCTGCACGGTATAGGCAGGCCCTGCGCTGCGTTTGCGCCAGGCCAGCACCGCCAGCGCGACGCCGCTGAGCAGCAGCAACACCGTGGCCGCGATGTGGATAACTTTAAGGGTGGTCAGCGTTTCCATGTTCTCGATTCCTTGAAGGCCGCTCAGTCAGCGTAGTCGCTCAACCGAGGAACAGTTGGTAGGCCGGGTTATCACTTTCATCCCAGTACGGGTAGCCAATGGCTTCCAGCGCCGCCGGCACCAGGTGGCGCTCGTCCGCCGGCACTTGCAGGCCCGCCACTACGCGCCCGTCAGCGGCGCCGTGGTTGCGATAGTGGAACATCGAGATGTTCCAGCGCCCGCCCAATTTGTTGAGGAAGTTGAACAACGCTCCCGGACGTTCCGGGAATTCGAAGCGGAACACCACTTCGTCGCTGACGTGCGCCGCATGGCCACCGACCATATGGCGGATGTGCAGCTTGGCCAGTTCGTTTTCCGTCAGGTCCAGCACCGGGAAACCCTGGCTGGTAAGGCTGGCGATCAGCGCGCTGCGCGGGTCATTTTCCGGGTGGGTCTGCACGCCGACAAAAATGTGCGCTTCGCGGCCAGAGTGGTAGCGGTAGTTGAATTCGGTGATCTGGCGCTTGCCCACGGCCTCGCAGAAGGCCTTGAAGCTGCCCGGCTTCTCGGGGATGGTCACGGCGATGATGGCTTCGCGGCCTTCACCCAACTCGGCGCGCTCGGCCACGTGGCGCAGGCGGTCGAAGTTGACGTTGGCCCCGGAATCAATGGCCACCAGGGTTTGCCCGGTGATGCCACGGGTCTCGACGTACTTCTTGATGCCCGCCACGCCCAGGGCGCCAGCCGGCTCCGTGATGGAGCGGGTGTCGTCGTAGATGTCCTTGATCGCCGCGCAGATTTCATCGGTGCTGACGGTGATCACTTCATCCACGTAGTCCTTGCAGATGTCGAAGGTGTGCTGGCCGATCTGCGCCACTGCCACGCCGTCGGCGAAGATGCCCACGGTCGGCAATACCACGCGCTCGCCCGCCGCCATGGCGGCTTGCAGGCAGTTGGAGTCGTCCGGCTCGACGCCGATGATCTTGATTTCAGGCCGCAGGTATTTCACGTACGCCGCGATCCCGGCGATCAGGCCACCACCGCCCACCGGGACGAAAATCGCGTCCAGCGGCCCCGGGTGCTGGCGCAGAATCTCCATCGCCACCGTGCCCTGCCCGGCAATGGTGTGCGGATCATCGTAGGGGTGAATGTAGACGTAGCCTTTTTCGTCGACCAGCTTCAGCGAATACGCCAGCGCTTCCGGGAAAGAATCCCCGTGCAGCACCACTTTGCCGCCACGGGAGCGCACGCCTTCGACCTTGATCTCGGGCGTGGTCTTGGGCATCACGATGGTGGCCTTGACCCCCAGCACCTTGGCCGCCAGGGCCAGGCCCTGGGCGTGGTTGCCCGCTGAAGCGGTGACCACGCCGCGCGCACGTTCTTCGGCGCTCAGTTGGGTCAGCTTGTTGTAGGCACCGCGAATCTTGAACGAGAACACCGGCTGCAAGTCTTCGCGCTTGAGCCAGACCTTGTTACCCAGGCGCTCGGAGAGCTGGCGGGCGGTCTGCAGCGGGGTTTCTACGGCAACGTCGTAAACGCGCGAGGTGAGGATCTTTTTGACGTACTGTTCAAGCATCGGAAAGCATCACTGGGCGGGTTGGGCAGGGCCAAGGAGTCTAACCCAGCGTTCGGCCGGGCGACCACACGAAAACCGAGGTTTTGTTGGGTTATACTCGCGCCCCTCTTTACTCCCCGCCCGTTCCGGAGCCCGCATGACCCAGGATCAACTCAAACAGGCAGTGGCCCAGGCCGCCGTCGATTTAATCCTTCCTAAACTCGACGATAAAAGCATCGTCGGTGTCGGCACCGGCTCCACCGCCAACTGCTTTATCGATGCGCTGGCCCTGCACAAGGGCGCGTTCGACGGCGCGGTCGCCAGCTCCGAAGCCACCGCTGCGCGGCTCAAGGGCCACGGTATTCCGGTGTATGAGCTGAACACCGTCAGCGACCTGGAGTTCTATGTCGACGGCGCCGATGAAAGCGACGCACACCTGAACCTGATCAAGGGCGGCGGCGCAGCACTGACCCGCGAGAAGATCGTCGCGGCCGTGGCCAAGACCTTCATCTGCATCGCCGATGCCAGCAAACTGGTGCCCGTACTTGGCGCGTTCCCGCTGCCGGTTGAAGTGATCCCGATGGCCCGCAGCCACGTGGCCCGCGAGCTGGTGAAGCTGGGCGGCGACCCGGTGTACCGCGAAGGCGTGCTGACCGACAACGGCAACATCATCATCGACGTGTTCAACATGCAGATCACCAACCCGGTGGAACTGGAGCGCCAGATCAACGCCATCGTCGGCGTCGTCACCAACGGCCTGTTCGCGGCACGCCCGGCTGACGTATTGCTGCTGGGCACCCCGGAAGGCGTGAAAACCCTCAAAGCCTGAACCGCTCCTCCACTGTAGGAGCGGGCTTGCCCGCGAAAAACCAACAAGCGCCTCGCCCGCTCAGGACGACCCGCGTTACCGGTAACGTTTTTCGCGAGCAAACGTGCTCCTGCAAGCAGCATTTGCGCTCACCCTCGGCCGAAACCGAGCACCCGCCTCGGCATCTCTCGCCGCGCTTCGTATCAAATCTGTTACAAATTACAGCCAGGCGACTCGTGCGTTTAACAATGCGCCAATTCGCCGCCGCCCATGGAATGAGGCGCGCATTGTGCAAAAGGTCTCGGCTCCCGACTCCAATCACTTCAAGGAAGACCCTGTGATAAAGCCTCTAGCCCTCGCTGTCAGCGTTGCCAGTGCCCTGCTGTCCACCAGCGCCCAGTCATACGATTACGGCCAACACGCCAACACCACCCTGGAAACGCTGATCAACGACTATCCCGGTCGCTATCGCGGCACCGCCAATTTCGCCGGGGCCGCCGATTGGATGCAAAGCCAGATGGGCAGCGCCTACAGCATCAGCCGCCAGGATTTTTCCTGGGCCGCGAGCGGCACCTCCCGCAGTTCGCAAAACGTGGTGGCCTACGCCGCCGGCACCCAGCCGCAATATGTGGTGATCGGCGCGCACTTCGACACCTACTTTGGTCGCCCCACCTTGCAAGGCCTCGATGACAACGGCTCCGGCGCCAGTGTGCTGACCGAGGTGGCAAAAAACCTGGGCGGGCTGCAGTTGGAGAACGGCCTGCAAATCGTCGGCTTTGGCGCGGAGGAAGAAGGCTTGCGCGGCTCGAAAGCCTTCGTCAACGCATTGAGCGCCAGCCAGAAGGCCAACATGCTGGCGATGATCAACCTCGACAGCCTGATCACCGGCGACATGATGTACGCCCACGCCGGCCAGAACAGCACGGCCAACCCGGCGCTGGCGTCGTTGCGCGAGCACACGTTCCAGATCGCCAGGGAGCTGAACATTCCGCTGTTCACCAACCCCGGCCTCGACCCGCAACACCCCAAGGGCACCGGCTGCTGCAGCGACGGCGAACCCTTCGAGCCGCTGAATATCCCGATCCTGTACATCGAAGCAACCAACTGGGAATTGGGCGACCTGGATGGTTACACCCAGACCAACAACCCGGCCATCCCCGGCGGATCGACCTGGCACGACCCTACCGAGGACAACAAGGACGTGCTGACCAACGCCTTCGGCCAGGAACGTATTGATCAGCGCCTGCGGGACTATTCGCGGCTGCTCAGCCGGCTGGTATTGGAGTTGACCAATGCCGACTTGATGGCCTCCACCGCCTCGGGTGGCGCCGTTGCGCGCAACATGCAGGACAACCTGCAACGCCAGCATCAGTCGATGGTGCGCCTGCACGATCGCCGCTGGCTGACCCTGCAGTCGGCTAGCCGCGAGGTCGGCAGCTTCGATGGCGAAATCGGCGTAGACGGCGAATACAACCCCGACAGTGGTTTCGACGCCGCTCCCAACCCCGAGGCGCGGAATCTCGGCTTGCATGCCCTGGGCGACTACCAGTTGAGTTCCAGCCTGAACCTCGGCGCCAGCCTCAGCTACCTCAATGGGCGCGACAAGCTTGAGCATCGCGGCAAACTGCAAAGCGACACCTGGCAGGCAGCCGCTTACGCACTGTTGAATGACGGCGGCCCGAGCTGGCTGGCCGGCGACTTGAGCGTGGGCCACAGTCGCTTTGACTCCCGGCGCAATTTGCTGATCCAGGCCAACGGTGGGCCGGTATTGCTCAATCAGCACCTGACTGGGAAAACCGATGCGCTGGCAATGGGCGCGCGGGTGCTGGGCGGCTATGACTTCGACTTCGGCGCGATCAAGAGCGGGCCCTTTGCCGGACTGGACTACACCCATTACCGCATCGATAAATTCCATGAAAAGCAGGACCTGCGTACCGCCCTTGAGTACGAAGAACAGTCGTTCGACTCACTTGAAGCCAGCCTCGGCTGGCGTGTGCGCGGTGCTGTCGCCTTGCCTTATGGCCTGAGCCTGATGCCTTACGCCGACATCGCCTGGGTCAAGGAACTGGCCGACGGCCGCCTGGACGACCTTGACCTGACCGCCCGCGCCGATGGCCAGGCACGCACGGCCCGGCTGGGGTCAGTAGATAAAAGCTTCGGCCGCGCCCAGGTCGGCAGCCAACTGGCAATCACTCCGCAGTTAGGCGTGTATGCCGAAGTGAACGGCCGATTGGGCCATGCCGAGGGTAGCCAGACCGGCTATTCGCTGGGCGTGCAGTGGATGTTCTGATCAGGGCTTCTTGAACACATAAAAGAGGTTCGGCTCACTGACCATGTACAACGTGCCGTCGTTGTCCATGGCAATCCCCTCGGCCTGAGGCACTCGCTGCTCCAGGCCATGGCGCCCCTTGAGCAGCGACAAACTGCTCAGGGGACGACCGTCGATATCCAGTTCCAGCACCAGGAATGACTCATCCGACAGCGCCAGTAAATGGCCGCTGCGCTCGTCGTATTGCAGGCTCGACAGGTCGCGCACAAACAACCCGGCATCGCGCTTGGGGTTGTTGATCACGTGCACCGAGTAGGTTTTTTCCGGTTTGAAATGGGGAAAGCCGTGCACCTCGTAGATCAGCATCGGGTCACGTTCCTTGGCCACAAACAGGCGCTTGCCCACCGAGTCATAGGCCAGGCCTTCGAAGCCATTATTGCCACCCAGGTGCACGCCGAGGGTCATTTGCTCGGCGTCGGCGGCATCGAGGAATTGGGTATCGTCATCCACATGGACCTTGATCAACCGCTGCTGGCGCTCGTCGCTGATGACGTACGTGTTGTCGCTGATGTACTCCACCGCCTCCGCATCACCAAAACCCACCAGCGCAATGCGCCGCAGGATTTTGCCCTCCAGGGACAGCTCCACCAGCTCGGCATTCTTGTTGGTCACGGTAAACAGGCTGTTGCGCACCGGATCAAAGGTCAGGGCCGAGACATCATCGTTGAGGCCGTCGATCACCTGCGCTTCCAGGGCTACTCGGTAATCCCCCAGGCCAATCGAATGCTCCCCGGCGGGATTGCGCCAGGATTGCCAGTTGAACCAGGCACGCTCGAACAGACGCAATTGCTGGGCAACCACACCGCAAGCCACCAGGGCGATCAGGATCAGGATGAAAAAAGCAGGTTTGGGACGGGCAAGTCGACGCATCGGGGCGGGGCTCAAAGTGAAAACTGGCGAATGAATATCACGGTCGCCTGAATTTAAACTTAAACGCCCCGGGTGTCTGGCAGATGCCGCAAATAGCGAAAAATCTGACGTAATCGAACTACTGCGCCTGTTTCTCGAAACGGTAGAACAGGTTCGGCTCGCTGACCATGTACAGCGTGCCGTTCTCGTCCATGGTTACGCCTTCGGCACGGGGAATGGTGTTCTTCAAGCCATTGAAGCCACCGAGCAAAGTCATGAAGCTGACTTGCTCGCCCTTTTCGTCGAGTTCCAGCAGCAGATGGGAATCGGCCGACAGCGCCAGCAGATGGCCAGTACGCGGGTCGACGGTCAGTGCCGAGAGGTTGCGCATGTCCAATTCGGTGCTGGCGAGCTTCTGCTTGTCACCGGTGAGCGTCTGGCTGCCGTCGCTTTTCCAGGTAAACAGGGCCGGCGGGCGTTCTTCGCCGAGGATCAGCTGTTGATTGCGCTTGTCCCAGGTGATCGCTTCGAAGGCTTTGTTCTGGTCCTTCGAGGGGCCGAGGTCATAGGACGGGAAGTCGGCTTTGCTCAACTGCTGGGTCTGCGGGTCAACCTTGATGATGGTCAGGCTGTGCTGACGCTCATCGACCACAGCCATCAGGCCGTTTTCCATCATGGTCACGCCTTCCGGGTTGTTCCAGCCGTTGAGCGGCATCTTGCGCAGCACGTCGCCTTGCAGGGTCAGCTCAACCAGGAACGGGTTCTTACCCATGACCGAGAACAGGGTCTTGGTCAGCGGGTTATACGCCAGGTCCGAGGCTTCGTCCTTCTCCATGCCGGGCAGCAGCTTGGCGTCGATCACCGCGTGGTAGTCCGGGAGCCAGACACTTTCCAGGCGCTCGGTCGGGGTTTCGAAGCCCTCCGCCACCCACAACACGCCGCGATCGTCCCAATGCATGGCCCAGGCCACGCCATAGATGATCGCGCCGGCCAGGAACAGCCAGGAATACCAGCGCATGGCAAGGCGTGAACGCAACGTGGGTTTTACGGAGGGGAGAGGCACGGCCATTACGCTTTCCAGAAAGTCAGCTTTAGGGGATAGCACAGGATCACAAGGTCCGCGCGCAGGAGGCTGAGGATTATCCGGATGGGGTGTGAAAAAAATGCAAAACCCCGATTTTGCAGCCATACACCGATCAAATGTGGGAGCGGGTTTGCTCGCGAAGGCGGTGGATCAGCCAATACATCCGGCGACTGACACACCGCATTCGCGAGCAAGCCCGCTCCCACATTTTTGATCGCGTTTCGCCAGGTATTTAGCGAACGCTGCTTTCGAACCGGCTCACACCCGGCAATTCCAGCACCAGCTCATCGCCCACGTTCAGCGGGCCCACGCCTGCCGGCGTACCGGTGAGGATCACATCCCCGGCCTGCAGCGAGAAGCAACCGGCCATGTACTGGATCATCGGGATGATCGGGTTGAGCATGATCGCGCTGTTGCCGTCCTGGCGCACTTCGCCATTGATGGTCAGGCGAATGCCGATGTCAGTCACGTCCGGGAAGGTACTGCCGACCACGAACGGTGCAATCACTGCCGCGCCATCAAACGACTTAGCGATTTCCCACGGCAGGCCCTTGGCTTTCAGCTCGGCCTGTTTGTCCCGCAGGGTCAGGTCCAGGGCCGGGGCAAAGCCGGAGATGGCGTCCAGCACTTCCTCGCGGCTCGGCTTGGTCGACAGCGGCTTGCCGATCAACACCGCGATTTCCGCTTCGTAGTGCACCGAACCGCGCTCGGTAGGAATGGCGAAACCGCCTTCCAGCGCCACCACGCAGCTGCCGGGTTTGATAAACAGCAGCGGCTCGGTGGGTACCGGGTTATCCAGTTCCTTGGCGTGTTCGGCGTAGTTACGCCCGATGCACACCACTTTCCCTAGCGGAAAGTGAATATTGGTGCCGTCGACATATTTGTGCTGATAGCTCATGGACCGACTCCTTCAGGGACTGTTAAACAGCGAAAATCTTGCCCGGGTTCATGATCCCGTTCGGGTCGAACACCGCTTTCACTGCCTTCATGTATTCGATTTCAACCGGCGAGCGGCTGTAGGTCAGGTAGTCGCGCTTGGTCATACCCACGCCGTGTTCGGCGGAGATCGAGCCGTTGTACTTCTGCACGGTCTCGAACACCCACTTGTTCACGGTGGCGCACTTGGCGAAGAACTCATCCTTGCTCAGGTTTTCCGGCTTGAGGATGTTCAGGTGCAGGTTGCCGTCGCCGATGTGGCCGAACCAGACGATTTCGAAGTCCGGGTAGTGTTCGCCGACGATCGCGTCGATTTCCTTCAGGAAGGCCGGCACTTTCGACACAGTCACCGAAATGTCGTTCTTGTACGGCGTCCAGTGGGAGATGGTCTCGGAGATGTACTCGCGCAGCTTCCACAGGTTGTGCAGTTGGGTTTCGCTCTGGCTCATCACGCCGTCCAGCACCCAGCCCTGCTCCACGCAGTGTTCGAACGTGGCCAGGGCGTCGTTGGCCACTTCTTCGGTGGTCGCTTCAAATTCCAGCAGCGCGTAGAACGGGCAGTCGGACTCGAACGGCGCCGGCACGTCGCCGCGCGCGAGGACTTTGGCCAGGGCCTTGTCGGAGAAGAACTCGAAGGCGGTCAGGTCCAGCTTGCTCTGGAAGGCGTGCAACACCGGCATGATCGAGTCGAAATCGGTGGTGCCGAGCACCATCGCGGTGAGGTTTTTAGGCGCCCGGTCCAGGCGCATGGTCGCTTCGACCACAAAGCCCAGGGTGCCTTCCGCGCCGATGAACAGCTGGCGCATGTCGTAGCCGGTGGCGTTCTTGATCAGGTCTTTATTCAGCTCCAGCAAGTCGCCCTTGCCGGTGACGACTTTCATGCCGGCGACCCAGTTACGGGTCATGCCGTAGCGAATGACCTTGATCCCGCCGGCATTGGTGCCGATATTGCCGCCAATCTGGCTGGAACCGGACGAAGCGAAGTCCACCGGGTAATACAGGCCTTTTTCTTCGGCGACGTTCTGCAATTGCTTGGTGACCACGCCCGGCTGGCACACGGCGGTGCGGTCGGTGAGGTTCACGTCGAGGATCTGGTTCATATAGTCGAACGACACGACCACTTCGCCATTGGCCGCCACCGCAGCAGCCGACAAGCCGGTACGGCCACCGGACGGCACCAGCGCCACCTTGTGTTCATTGGCCCAACGGACGATGGCCTGCACCTGTTCGGTGGTCTTCGGGAAGACGATGGCCACCGGGGCTGGGGCGAAATGCTTGGTCCAGTCCTTGCCGTAAGCCTCAAGGGAGTCAGCATCGGTCAGGACCTTGCCAGGCTCAACCAGGGTCTTCAGCTCATCAATCAGGGCAGGATGGGTCATCGACAGAACTCTCGAACAATTCATGGTCATCCTGAGAACGCTTCACGTCGCAGGAATGGGTGTTTAGCGGGGCACGTATGCTAGCATACCGCCCCCGCAGGATAGTGCCCAAGGGCGTTCTGCGGTGACGGCTTTCCTGCCGTCCGGGTCAGCTTGCGCTGCTCGATTCCCTGCCATTTTTCTCCGGGATACAGGTTTACGCAGATGAGCAAGACTTCTCTCGATAAGAGCAAGATCAAGTTCCTTCTTCTGGAAGGCGTCCACCCATCGGCCGTCGAAGTTCTGAAGGCTGCTGGGTACTCCAGCATTGAGTACATCACCAGTTCTCTGCCGGAAGCCCAGCTCAAGGAAAAGATCGCCGACGCGCACTTTATCGGCATTCGCTCCCGCACTCAGCTGACCGAAGAGATCTTCGATCACGCCAAGAAGCTTGTCGCTGTAGGTTGTTTCTGCATCGGCACCAACCAGGTCGACCTCAACGCAGCGCGCGAGCGCGGCATCGCGGTGTTCAACGCACCGTACTCCAACACCCGCTCCGTTGCTGAGCTGGTATTGGCCGAGGCCATCCTGCTGTTGCGCGGTATTCCGGAGAAGAACGCTTCCTGCCACCGTGGCGGCTGGATCAAGAGCGCAGCCAACTCCTTCGAAATCCGCGGCAAGAAGCTGGGTATCGTCGGTTACGGCTCGATCGGCACTCAACTGTCGGTTCTGGCCGAAGGCCTGGGCATGCAGGTGTTCTTCTACGACACCCTGACCAAGCTGCCATTGGGCAACGCCACTCAGGTGTCGAGCCTGACCGAGCTGCTGGGCATGTCCGACATCGTGACCCTGCACGTACCGGAAACCGCTGAGACCCAGTGGATGATCGGCGAGAAGGAAATCCGTGCCATCAAGAAGGGCGGGATCCTGATCAACGCCGCACGCGGCACTGTTGTTGAGCTGGACGCCCTGGCCGACGCGATCAAGGATAAGCACCTGATCGGCGCCGCCATCGACGTGTTCCCGGTAGAGCCGCGCTCTAACGACGACATCTTCGAAAGCCCGCTGCGCGGCCTGGACAACGTGATCCTGACCCCGCACATCGGCGGCTCCACCGCTGAAGCCCAAGCCAACATCGGCCTGGAAGTGTCGGAGAAACTGGTCAAGTACAGCGACAACGGTACGTCGGTGTCCTCGGTCAACTTCCCGGAAGTGGCCCTGCCGGCTCACCCTGGCAAGCACCGTCTGCTGCACATCCACCAGAACATCCCTGGCGTGATGATGGAGATCAACAAGGTCTTCGCGGAAAACGGTATCAACATTTCCGGTCAGTTCCTGCAGACCAACGAGAAAGTCGGCTACGTGGTTATCGACGTAGACGCCGAATACTCGGACCTGGCGCAAGAGAAGCTGCAACACATCAAAGGCACTATCCGTAGCCGCGTGTTGTTCTAATCGTTAAAACGTGCACAAAAAAAGGGAGACCCTCGGGTCTCCCTTTTTTCGTCTGAACAAATCTTACTTCACATTAACCGTGATGACTTTTGACGCTACAGTCGGGTTGAACTGCATATGCAGCTTGTCGCCGGCTACCAGTTGCAGCGTGTGCTTGCCTGGGGTGAGGGTCAGCTCGGTTTCGGTCTGGGCCTTGCCGTAGTGGATCACGGTGTCGGTGGCCGGGATTGGCACGCTGGCGTCAGGCAATGCTTTCTGATCGATCAGCAGGTGATGGTGGCCGGTGCCAGGGTCCTGGCTGGTGGCCGGGGCCAGCTTCAGGCCTTCCATGCCGAATTTCACGGTGAAGGTTTTATCGACAGTGGCGCCGTCTTTGGGCGACACGATGAACACTTTGGCACCTTCTGGTGGAGCGCTGCGCGGGATGCCATCAGCAGCGGTCGCCAACATCGAAGCACCCAGCAGCAGGCTGGCCAGGGTTGCACGGGTCAAAAAGGCTTTCATTCACTTCTCCAGTTTTTCGGTGAAATCTGTAGGGTTATGACAACTTCGCGACAAATTGCTGTCCAAGGCACTCAACACCATAGCAAAGCGAGCCGGAACAGCGCCTCGCTCATTCGAATTCTTTAGGAGAGACCATGCGCTTCCTGCCTGGCCTGTTACTTTTACTTCCCCTTGTGAGCCCCTTGGCCCACGCCGAACTGATCGACGATGTGTTTGACCGTGGGGAATTGCGCATCGCCCTGGAAGCCAACACCCCGCCCTTCAACTTCAAGGAAGGCGACAAACTCACCGGCTTTGAAGTGGAGCTGGGTGAGTTACTGGCCAAGGAAATGGACGTACGCCCCTCCTTTATCACCGTCGATGCCGCCGAGTTGCTGGCGGGCGTGGAAAGCGCCAAGTACGACGTGGCCATCAACCATATCGCTATGACTCCTGAACTGGCGGATCGTTTCGACTTCAGCGAGCCCTACAGCTACTCCAGTGCACAACTGATCGTGCGCAAGCAGGAACAACGCCCGCTGGGCAGCTTCGCGGCGCTCAAGGGCAAGGCGCTGGGCGTGGCCCAGGGCAGTCAGTTTGTGGAGCAGGCGCGCACCGCCGAGGGCGTGGATTTGCGTAGTTATGCCGATGCCAAGCAGCCGATCAAGGACGTCGCAGACCAACAGATCGATGCCGCCATCAGTGACCGGTTGCTGATTCCCTACGCGATTCGCGACAGCCAGTTGCCGGTGAAAGAGGGTGCAGACGTTGGCCCTACGCTGAGCCTGGCGATTCCGTTCCAGAAGGGTAACCCGGCGTTCAAGGCCAGCCTGGACAAGGCCCTGCAACGGGTGAAGGCCGATGGCCGGCTGACGGCGTTGTCGGAGAAGTGGTTCGGAATGGATGCGAGCAAGCCGGTGAAAAAGGCCGAATAAACGACTCGGTCAATGTGGGAGCGGGCTTGCTCGCGAATGCGGTGGGTCAGCTTGAGCATCGGGTGACTGACACTGCGCTTTCGCGAGCAAGCCCGCTCCCACATGTTGATCTATGTCGGGCTGGAGAGTTTTGCCAGGGCCGCTGCCGCTTCGGGCAGTTCCAGCTCACTGAACACCAACACCCCATGGCGCTTGAGCAATGCCGCCGTCACGCCTTCGCCCGTGACCTTCACACCGGTGAAGGTGCCGTCATAGGTCAGCAGATTGCCGCAAGACGGGCTGTTGGCCTTGAGCACGGCGACCCGGATGTTGTGACGCTGCACCAAGGCCAACGCCTGGCGGGCACCCTCGAGGAAAGCTTCGCTGAAGTCTTCGCCCTGGGCCGTCAGCACCTGGGCGCGGCCTTCCCACACGTCAATCCCCTGCCCGCCCGGGATCTCGGCTGACGGCCGTGGCGTCGGCAAACCTCCCGCAACCTCGGGGCACACGGCAACCACCCGGTCTTCCGCCTGCCATGCGGCGAGTTGGTCGAAAGGCCCGCTGGCGCCTCCGTCGTAGCGTACCCGGTGCCCCAGCAGGCAGCGGCTGACCAGAATCTTTTGCATCATCAGAACGGCTCGTTACCCCGCCGGCGAAACCAGCCGGTAAGGGACAGGCGTTCGCGGGTGGCGGGCATGACTTCATGGGGGATCTCCCCCGACAGGAACACCACCAGGCAACCGCCGATGGGCACCACATCGTATTCGACGTCGCCCTTGAGGTACATGCGCAACTGGCCACCATGCTCCGGCAGCCAGGCGTTGTTCAAGTAGATCACCGCCGACACCATGCGCCGGTCGTCATCGCGAAAACGGTCTACATGCTTGAGGTAAAACGCCCCCGGCGGGTACATCGCGAAGTGGCTTTCGAAGTCTTCCAGGCCCAGGAACAGGCCCCGGTTCATCGCCACCCGCAGGCTGTCCATCAATTCGAGGTAGGTGTCGCAGGCAACCACTTCACCCGGCTCCAGCCACTGGATATGGTCACCCCGAATGCCCTCGCGAATCTCCTGGGACGGCCCGCGCCCGACGGCTGCCGGCGCCAATTCACCCTCGGCGGCGCGTTTATGGCACTCAGCCGCCAGTTCGAGGGTCAGAGCCTCGGGCAGGAAGATATTCTGCTGCGACCAGCCTTGTGCGGCCAGGTCATCGACAATGCGTAACAGCAGCGGGTGGTCGGAGGGTATGGGCATGGCGCGCATAGTATCCATACGCCTGTGAATCCGACAGAGCCGCCGAGCGTCTGAATACACTTTAGTCAGGTGACCGATAGGATTTCTCGACAAATCCTACGCCCGACACGGACAATAGTGGCCGACTGACAGGAGTCCCTATGCGTCGTTTGTTTTTTTCCTTGCTGATGCTCTGCGTTTTGCCCGCCTGGGCAGACAGCCATGACCAGTTGTACAAGGTCGCCGGCTGGGCAGACCAGCGCGCGCATTTTAATGACGCCCTCAGTGCTGCCCAGCAACGCTACCGCAACAGCTTGCCGCCGGCGGTGTATCAAGCGCTGGTGGACAACAGCAATAAACGCTTTGCGCCTCAGTCGGTAGACCAGCGCGCCGAAGCACAGCTTCGCAAGAATCTGGCGGACCCAAAGCCGGCGCTGGCCTTCTTCCAATCGCCCCTTGGCCGCAAGATTGTCGCCGCCGAGTTGCTGGCCACGCGCCGGGATCAACTGGCGAAGAATGCCCAGGGCTTGCCCCATATGGAAGCCGACGCCACCCGCAGCCTGATCATCGGCCACCTGGCCCAGGCGCTGCCTGCGCGGGAAGCCGGGGCTGAAGTCAGCCTGGCGATTGCCGGTGTGGCGGCCGACAGCTTGAGCCAGATGATCCCCGGCCTGTTGGGCGGCGGTCAGGCGCAAGGCATGTTGAACGGCCAGCGTGAGCGCTTGATGCAGCAGATTGGCAATGATTTGAACAACACGTTGCTGTACGTCTACCGGGATCTGTCTGACCCGGAACTGGAGGAGTTCGCGACGTTCGCGGAGTCGCCGGATGGCAAGGCGTACTACAAGGCGGCACTGGCGGCGATCCGGGCCGGCCTGGCGGTCGGGCAGAGCACTTCAAGCCTGGCGCAGTAACCCTGTGGGAGCGGGCTTGCTCGCGAAGACGGTGTGCCAGTCACTGGTTATGCTAACTGATCTACCGCCTTCGCGAGCAAGCCCGCTCCCACATTTGGATTGCGTTATTTCAGGTGGTCGGTGAGAAACCTGAAGTATTGCTGTCGAATCTCCGGAATCTCATTCGCCAAATGATGCCTGCCGCGCGGCAGCATCAAAATCTCCGGCTGGTCGAACTTGCTGCGCAGCACCTTCAGGTTGTGCTGCCAGTCCACCGTCATGTCCTCCTCGCCCTGCACGATCACCGGCCGCCGCGTACTGCGTGGCGCTGCTTCAATGCGTTTGATCCAGCGCGCCAAGGCGCCCACCCAGGCGGTCGGCAGTTGCCGGGGCTGCAACGGGTCGGCCTCCAGGAACGGCTTGAACTGCGGGTCGTTGGTGTTATCGCTGAAACGCCGGGCGATGCCTTTGACGAACGGCCTGAGCAGGTAATAACTGAGCTGCGACCAACCCCAGGCACGGGGGCGCACCAGCGGTGACAGCAAAAAGGTCTTGCCCTGGGCCGGGCTGTCGACGCCATGGTTAAGCAGGTGATCCACCACAATCGCGCCGCCGGTGCTTTGCCCGAACAGGTGCCACGGCTGCGGCAATTGCAACGCCTTGGCCTGTTCAAACAGCGCCTGCACCACGTCCTGGTACACCGCAAAGTCATCGATACTGGCCCGCTCGCCGCTGGACAAACCATGGCCCGGCAAGTCGCAGGCGATCACCACAAAGCCCTGGTCCAGCGCCCAATCCACGGCATTGCGGTACAAACCCATGTGGTCGTAGAAGCCATGGAACAGGAACATCGTCGCCACCGGAACGGGCGGCCACCACACCTGGCAGACCACCTCGAACCCATCCACTGCAACCCGCCCCAGGCGACTCACTGCGGGCACTGTGCGGGCGGGCAGGTCCAGGCCGTAGAAGCGCTGGTAGACCCGGGCCTCGGCAGAAAGCGGCTGCGCGTCCACCAGGGGCCGCAAGCTTTCGCGTAGATGATCAGGGTCAAACGTAACGGGCATAAGAACTTCCAGACTGTGGCTTCAACGCGTTGAACAGATGAATATCGAGCCGCGATATTCATCTGTCAGGGCAAGCATGGCAAGCTACGCGTCCTCCGAGGATCGATCCAAATGCGACAGCCCTACCGCACCACCCTCTTCGCCAGCCTGATCGTGATCATTTGCGCCGGGGTGCTATGGGCGGCGTATGACTGGTTTCAGGGACGTTACCTGCGGGCGTTCAGTGAGCATACGGCGGTGTTTTCCGGTGACAGCCTGAGCCTGCCGGCCGAGCTTGCCGGCCCGGGCCCGATCCGCCTGGTGCACTTCTGGGACCCGGCCTGCCCGTGCAATGTCGGCAACCAACAGCACCTCAGCGAGCTGATCGAGCAGTACGCGCCCCAAGGCGTAGAGTTTTATTCCCTGCAAAAGGCCGGCAGCCACGGCCAGCTGCCCGCCACCCTCGGCGCGATGAAGCCCCTCAAAGCCGTGCCAGGCGCCCAACACCTGCCTGCCAGCCCCGCCGTAGGCATCTGGGACCGCAGCGGCAAGCTGGCCTACTTCGGGCCCTACAGCGAAGGGCTGACGTGTAACTCCAGCAACAGTTTTATCGAGCCCATCCTGCAAGCCCTCGGAGTCGGGCGCGAGGTCAATGCGACCCACACCCTGGCGGTAGGCTGTTACTGCGAGTGGAACGCGGCCGCCCCTCCACCCTGAGGCGACGCGCCAAGCTGAACAGACGCTGTTCATTCGGCAAACTCGAATAACTGTATCGGCATGCTCCTGTATCGTGACCAGCTAGTGGGGCGGACGGCGTTTGAGTCGTCGGTGCCAGGCGCACAAGCAGACGACACGGGAACACATGAGCCAATTAACCATCATCCTCTGGATACTCAACGTCATCGTTGATACGTCCGGCCAGTTGGCGTTTAAAGCCGCTGCCTCAGCCAGCGCCGAGCATGACGGCATGGCCCACTGGCGCCATATGCTCAAGCGTCCGTGGATCTGGCTGGGCATCATCTGCTACGTCTTCGAATTCGTGCTGTGGCTGGCTTTCCTGACGCTGGTGCCGTTGTCGGTCGGGGTGATGCTGGGCTCCATCAATATTGTGGTGATCATGATTGCCGGGCGTTTCCTGTTTAAGGAAAGCCTGACCAAATGGCGGTTGATCGGCATCATGCTGATCGCCTGTGGCGTGACCGTCGTGGGGTTTGAGTAATGAAACGGTTTTATATCCTGGGTTTTCTGTCGCTGATCGTTTTCGATACCTTGGCGCAGGTCAGCTTTAAGTTCGCCTCGATTCACGCCGAGCCGCTGACGATGGACGCCGCCTGGCTGATACGCGTGTTCGGCGCGCCGTGGATCTACGGTGCATTTGTTGGCTACATCGGCGCGTTTTTTACCTGGATGACGTTGTTGAAATACGCGCCGGTCGGCCCGGCATTTGCGGCGTCACACCTGGAGCTGATCAGCGTGACGCTGATCTCCGTCTGGCTGTTCAATGACACGTTAACCCTGCCTAAAATCGTCGGTGGTGCGCTGATTATCGCGGGCATCCTGTGCCTGGCGCGTAGCGAAGACAAAGAGAGCAAGACCGTCGAGGCCGAGCCCTCGCAGACGCTGGCGTCATGACCCGCGTTGCCGGCCGGGAGATTCCGCCAACAGCGGGACTTCCCCTGCGCTGGCGGGATTTGTTCAACCTCTCGGGCGACCTGGCCCGCTCGCTGGCCCAGCAACTCGATATCCCGCTGCCGGCCCTGCCCTGTTCCGGCACTGCCGCCCTGATCATGGCGCTGCGAGTGTTGCAGCAACGAAGTCCTGGGCGCACCGAGCTTATCGTCCCGGCTTACACCTGCCCGCTGGTGGCCCTGGCTGCCCATCACTGCCCGCCTCTACGGGTGGTGCCGTGCGATTTACAGCCCGGCAGCATTGACCTGGACGAACAACAGCTGGCGCAGTTGTGCAACGAAAACACCTTGGCGATCGTCGTCACCCACCTGGCCGGGCGTGTGGCGGATGTGGATGCCGCCAAGCGCATTGCCGATCCGCTTGGCGTGGCAATCATCGAAGACGCCGCCCAAGCCATGGGCGCGATGGATGACGGAAAAAGCGTCGGGCTCAAAGGCGATATTGGCTTTTTCAGCATGGCGCTGGGCAAAGGCCTGACGACGGCCGAAGGCGGCGTGTTATTCAGCCGGGACCCGGCGCTGCATCAGGCCTTGCACCAGCAATGCCGCCAGGACTTGCCGTTCAGCCTGCGCTGGGAAGTGCAACGCAGCGCCGAGCTGTGGGGCTATGCCGCGGCGTATCAGCCTCGCGGGCTCAAGTACGTGTACGGCAAGCCGCTGCGGGCGGCGCTGGCGCGGGGCGATGAAGTGGCGGCGGTCGGCGACGATTTTTGCGTCAACGATATTCCGTTGCACCGTCTGGGCAGTTATCGCCAAAAAGTAGGTGCTGCAGCGCTGACACGCCTGCCCGAACATTTGCAGCAAGGGCGCCTGCGGGCGTTGCGCCGCGTGGCGTTGCTCAACGGCTTGCCCGGCGTTTCGGTGTTGACCGACGGCCCAGGCCAGCAAGGCACCTGGCCGTTCCTGATGGTGGTGATGCCCAGCGCCCAAACCCGTGATACCGCCATGGCGCAGCTGTGGACATCGGGCCTGGGCGTCACCCGCCTGTTCATCCACGTATTGCCGGGCTACCCGGCACTCACCCCGCTCTTGCAGCAAGGCGCCGCGACCCCGCACGCGCAATGCTTCGCCGCCCAAACCCTGTCGATCAGCAACAGCCACTGGCTGACGGACGAACTGTTCGAGCAAGTGCTGGATCATCTACGGCGAATTCTTAAACGCTAGCCCAGCTCTGATCGATGCGAGTCAACAAGCGCGCATTCAACTCATTCTGCTGCTGTTGCCAGATGACGACCTGGTTCTCCGGCAGCTCTTCCTGGCCATCCGACGCACTCAGCCAGCGCTTGAACTTGCTCTGGTAGTGGTAGGCAGACACGTCGCCGGTAATGTCCGCGCCAATGATGCTGCCGTGGCATGCATCGATCAGCTGATTCAAATGCGTCTCCAGAAACTCGCCCTGGTCCCAGTTGGTATTCACCACCTGCGGGCTCAGCACGTCTTTGTCGATGGAGAGATACACCGGCAACGACCGGTCGAGCTGCGCCAGGAACGCGCTCATCAGCTCGTCCGCGTTGGCGAATGCACGATTGCTGCGGCCTGCGCCGATCCACTTCAACCAGCGGGTATCGACGTTGGTGTTCCAGTAGGTCAGCTTGCGTTTCACCAACGGCGACCAGTGATTCTCCCAGGCGTGCTTGAGGGAAATGTCCGGCGAGCCGATGCCCAGCACATGCACATGCTCGACCTGCGGCAAACGGCTGGCCCAGTAGACCCAGGACCCACAATGAATACCAAACGGATAGCGCATGTTGTCCGGGTGGTTATCGCAGATGATCAGTTGGATTTTTTGCTGGGTGGGGAGGCGATTCAACAACAACTGGCTGAGATGGTGATAGTCGCCGCTGCCGGTGAACACACAGCCGTAGTCACTGGGCATCTGTGTTTGCAGCGCACGTTCCAGCTCCTTGAACTGGGCCCAGCGGCAACCGAACCGAATCTTCTCCTGCCAGGCTTGCAGCGGCAGGGTAATGGCGCCGGGAATGTTATTCACGGCCCCGTCAAAATCGAGGATCAATGCGGGACGGGCCTGGCTCATGCGGTTTGCTCCTGCTGCCACTGCATATCGCTTTCAAAATGGTGCCGGAAACGGTTCATCACTTTGCGCAGCAGCGGGTTTCTCACCCAGACCAGATGGCGGGTAAACGTGAACTTGGCGCCGAGGCTGGACTTGACCTGTGGGTCGGTCCACCCCGCGACATAAAACTGCAGGCCCTTTTCCAGGGCGAACTCCAGGTTCACAAACCAGCTGACGAAGTACAGGTTGTGCTCCAGTGCCAGTGGGTAGTTCAGGCCGATGTACTTGTCGAGCAACTTGCCGTCTTGCTGATAGCACAGGTTATAGCCAACCAGCTCGTCCTCGTCCCAGTAGCAGAACACATGCCCGCCGCTGTCGGCATCGGTGAGCAACTGGATGAAGAACTCGGGCGTGAGCAAGTCGAAGTGGATCTCGCTCTGTGCGTACACCGCCTTGTACAGCCGATACAGTTCCTGCTGCCATTGCTCATCGCTGAAGCGGGCATCGCCGGTGTCCAGGATCTCGATGCGCAGTTCATCACGGCTGCGTAGCTTGCGGCGGATATTGCGGCGACGGCTGTGGGACAGCCGCGACAGGTACTCGTCCGTCGAGCTGAAGTCGATCGGCACATAGGCCAGCGCCTGGCCCTCCACACTGATGAATCCGCGCTGGGTGCAGGCCTCAATCAACGCGTGTGCGTAGCGATTGTCCTCGACGCTGAGCAGCGGAGAATCCAGCGGCACATCTTTGACGATGGTGAGTTTGCGTTGCGGCGCACATTCCTGTTGCAGCCATTGCGCCATGTCCTGTGGCGGTACGCTCAGCGGAAACGGCGAATACTCGCTGACCGTGGTGCCGACAAAACAGGTGTCGACTTGCAGCCACGACTGCCACAAACGGTACCCCGGCCAACTGCGCAGGCGGGCACGCAGCTCATCGTCGGCGGTGGTTTGCAGGTCGAACCGGGTGAAAAAGTACGGCAGTCCCTGTGCTGACAGCTGGGCGTTGAAGCCCACCGGCGGGTATCGCAAAAAGTGGCTGATCAGCGATGGCGTTTCCATGCAGCAGGCATAAGGCACCTGTGCACGGCTGGGATCTGTCATAAATTGCATTCCGAAAGTGATAGCAAAGGCGCGCCCGGATGACGGGGTGAATCATCGCGCCGCTGGTGTCATGTAACAGAGTAAACATAATACTCCGCCCACCCGCGGCCCACTTCAGAACCCCGACTTCATGCAGCTCAGGTTCAGGGAGCACGAACCCGAGAGCATTTTCCGCAGCGCTCGCCAAACCCACTAAACTGCCCGAATCTTCACGGCGACCGACTAATAAGGGACACCCCATGAAACGCATCCTGACCGCGCTGGCCATCCTGCTCGTAGCCCTTATGGTTGGCGCCGGCTGGTACGTGTACAGCAAGCAGCCGACCCGCCAGGGCACGGTGGAGCTGGCCCACCTGCAAGGCTCGGTCACCGTGCGCTACGACGACCGAGGCGTG
This sequence comes from Pseudomonas sp. SED1, assembly GCF_034044025.1. NCBI lineage: Bacteria > Pseudomonadati > Pseudomonadota > Gammaproteobacteria > Pseudomonadales > Pseudomonadaceae > Pseudomonas > Pseudomonas sp. SED1. The sequence continues at coordinate 78,090 of NZ_JAXCIS010000229.1, read as the reverse complement.
CCGCATATCCGCGCCGAAAATGAGGCCGACCTGTACCGCGCCCTCGGCTACGTGCATGCCCAGGACCGGTTGTTCCAGATGGAGATCATGCGGCGCCTGTCCCGTGGCGAGCTCGCCGAGGTGCTGGGGCCGAAGTTGCTGGAAACCGACAAACTGTTCCGCAGCCTGCGCATTCGCGAGCGGGCCTTGAGCTACGTCGAACACATGGACCATGAGTCTGCGTCCTGGAAGGCCCTGCAAGCCTACCTGGACGGGGTCAACCAGTATCAGGACAGCCACGCCAAACCCATGGAGTTCGACGTACTGGGCATCCCCAAGCGTCCGTTCACCGCCGAAGACACCATCAGCGTCGCCGGCTACCTGGCCTACAGCTTTGCCGCCGCCTTTCGTACCGAACCGTTGCTGACCTATGTACGCGATCAGTTGGGCAACGATTACCTGAAGGTCTTCGACCTCGATTGGCAGCCCAAGGGCGCACTGAACCTGGCTGCCGGTGACTGGAAAGACCTCGGCGCCATCGCCCAGTTGAGCGAACAAGCCCTGGCCGAAAACGGCCTGCCGCAGTTCGAAGGCAGCAACGCCTGGGCCATCAGCGGCAGCCGCACCAAGAGCGGCAAACCGTTGCTGGCGGGCGACCCGCATATCCGCTTCTCGGTGCCATCGGTGTGGTACGAGGCGCAGCTGTCAGCGCCGGGTTTCGAGCTTTACGGTTATCACAACGCGCTGGTGCCGGTGGCGTTCCTGGGCCACAACAAGGATTTCGGCTGGAGCCTGACCATGTTCCAGAACGATGACCTCGACCTGATCGCCGAAAAGGTCAACCCGGACAACCCCAACCAGGTCTGGTACCACGACAACTGGGTGGACATGACCAGCAGCGAGCAACAGATCGCGGTCAAGGGCCAGGACCCGGTGACCATGACCCTGCGCACCTCGCCCCACGGCCCGATCATCAATGACGTGCTCGGCGAAAACGCCGGCAAGACGCCGATTGCCATGTGGTGGGCGTTCCTCAACACCGAGAACCCGATCCTCGACGGTTTCTACCAGCTCAACCGTGCCGACACGCTGGCCAAGGCCCGTGCGGCGGCGGCCAAGGTCCAGGCGCCTGGCTTGAATATCGTGTGGGCCAATGCCAAGGGCGATATCGGCTGGTGGGCAGCGGCGCAATTGCCGATCCGCCCGGCCGGGGTCAACCCGGGCTTTATCCTCGACGGCAGCACCGCCCAGGCGGACAAGCTCGGCTTCTACCCGTTCAGCGCCAACCCCCAGGAAGAAAATCCGGCGCGCGGTTACGTGGTGTCTGCCAACGCCCAGCCGGCATCCCCCACCGGCATGCCGATTCCCGGTTATTACAACCTGGCGGACCGTGGCCAGCAGTTGAATGCCCAGTTGAGCGACAACAGCGTGAAATGGGATGTGGACAACAGCCAGGCCTTGCAGCTCGGCACCACCACCGCCTACGGCCCACGGCTGCTGGCACCGCTGCTGCCGGTGCTGCGTGAGGTGGTCAAGGACCCGGCGCAGTTGAAACTGGTGGAGCAATTGGCAACGTGGAAAGGCGATTACCCGCTGGACTCCACCAGTGCCACGCTGTTCAACCAGTTCCTGTTCAACCTCACCGACGCCGCGTTCCACCCAAAGCTGGGCGATGCGATGTTCAAGACCTTGCTCACCACCCGAGTGGTGGATGCGGCCTTACCGCGCCTGACCGCTTCAGCGGATTCGCCTTGGTGGGATGGCCACCGCGCCGAGACCGTCAAGCTCGCGTGGGACAATAGCCTGCAACACCTCAAGGCGACCTTCGGCGACGACCCGTCGCAGTGGCAATGGGGCAAGGCCCACACCCTGACCCACGGCCATCCGCTGGGCTCGCAGAAGCCGTTGGACAAGATCGTCAACGTCGGCCCGTTTGCCGCTCCCGGTACTCATGAAGTGCCTAACAACCAATCCGCACAGATCGGCCCGGCGCCATGGCCGGTGACGTATGGTCCATCGACCCGGCGCCTGATCGACTTCGCCGATGCGGCGCATGCGCTGACCATCAACCCGGTCGGGCAGAGTGGCGTGCCGTTCGACAAGCACTACTCCGACCAGGCGGAAACCTATATCGAAGGCGGGTATGAGCAGGCGCACTTCAATGATGAGGAAGTGACGGCGAATACCCGTAGTACGCTCAAGCTGTTGCCGGCCCGCACACCGCAATAACTGAAGAAACAGAAGACCCAATGTGGGAGCGGGCTTGCTCGCGAATGCGGTGGATCAGTCAATACATCTGGTGACTGACACTCCGCTTTCGCGAGCAAGCCCGCTCCCACATTTTGATCTGCGTTGTTGCGTCTACCGTGCTCGCAGCCGCCCCGGCGCTTCACCGTAGGTCTCCTTGAATTTCTTGCTGAACGCCGCCTGAGACTGATACCCCACCTGGGCGGCAATATCCGTCAGGCTCAGCCGCGACTGCTGCAGCAGGTTGAACGCCAGCTCCATGCGCAACTGCGTCAGCAACACCCACGGCGACACGCCGGCCACTTTGACAAACCCACGCATGAAGGTCGCCCGGGACATCGACGCGGCGCTGGCCAGGCTGTCGATGGTCCACTCATGCCCGGGGTCCGCCAGCATCGCCTGCCAGGCCTTGCCCAGGCGTTTGTCGGTCAACAAGGCAAAGGTGCCCGCCACCGGCGCTTGCTGCGTCAGCCACGCCCGCAGGATCAAGGTGAACAACGCCGACGACAGTGCATCGATAAAGAAGCGCGCCCCCAATCGCTGCCCGTCCGCCTCGCTGCGCAGCAAGGCAATCAGCGCAGCCAGTTGCCCATCGGCCTGCCACTGCCGACTCGACACCACCAGATAGTCCGGCAACGCACTGAACAACAACGACTGACGGTTATAGCGAAAGCTGCCGCAAAGCATGTCCACGTCCGGCTGCTCACTGCCCAGGCGATGGATCGGCAACAGGCCGCCCTCGATCACGGTCTGCGCCACCGGCTTCACCCGCACGCCCTGGCTGCGCACCAGGTGCGTCGCGCCACCGGGCATCAACAGGATATCGCCCTCCTCCAGCGTCACCTGCTGCCCACCGGACAATTCGGCGCGGCAGGTGCCCGCCAGCACAATGTGATACGGCGCCACGCCCAGCGGCTCGGGCTCGTGGTCCATGGCCCAGGCGCCCTGGAACTGGCAACGCAAGTCCAGGCTGCCCCGCAGGTTAGCCAACGCAATCAAGGTGTCGATGGAGTTCATTTGCGAGCATCGGTCAAAAAGATGAGCGGATTGAACAATACCGCCAAACCGGAACGGCCCAGACTGGATTCACACCCAACCTGTTCAGGAGTTAACGCGATGTTCAATAACTGGTCCGACTTGCTGCCTACCGTGAAGAAAGCCTTTGGCGCACTGGGCAAGAGCAACCCGAAGATGGTCAAAGCCTACATGGCGCTGGGGGAAGCTGCCGAGGAAAACAACGTCCTGGATGCCAAGACCCGTGAGCTGATTTCCATCGCCGTGGCCATCACCACGCGCTGCGACGGTTGCATCGGCGTGCATGCCGACGCGGCGATCAAGGCCGGCGCTACCCGCGAAGAAGTGGCCGCGACCCTGGCCACGGCGATTTCGCTGAATGCCGGCGCGGCGTATATCTACTCGCTGCGTGCCCTGGAAGCCTACGACACGCTCAAACCGGCGCCGCAAAGTTAAGCCGGAATTGTTGCGGCGTCACGCCCAGCCGGCGGTTGAACACACTGCGCATGTGCTGGGCGTCGCGAAAGCCGCATTGATAGGCCACGGTCTTGAGCGGTGCGTGGGTGCTTTCCAGCATCACCCGCGCCGCGTCCACCCGCGCCCGCTCGACAAACTCGGCCGGGGTGATCTGCGCTTCCCGGGCGAATACCCGCGAGAAGTTGCGCGCGCTCATGTTGGCGGCCTTGGCCAGGTCAGCGATGGTCAGGTCGCCTGTCAGGTTGGCCAATACATACAGCTGCACCAATGCCACCGCAGAGGTGGCTTCCGCGTGGGGTGTAAGGAACGGGCTGAACTGCGACTGCCCGCCTGAACGCTGGGTGAACACTACCAGACGCTTGGCCACGCTGAGGGCGACTTCCGGGCCGTGGTCCTGGGCCAGCAGGTACAGCGACAGGTCGATGCCCGCCGTCACCCCGGCCGAGGTGTAGAGGTTGCCGTCTTGCACATAGAGGCGGTCGGCGTCGACCTGGGCCGATGGGCACAAACTGGCCAGACCGGCCGCGTCGCCCCAGTGGGTGGTGACGGTGCGCCCGTCCAGCAGACCGGCACGGGCGAGCATGAAGGCGCCGTTGCAGATGGAGCCGAAACGTTTGGCTCGCGCGCTGGCATCACGCAGCCATTGATTGAACGCCGAGCCGAAATCCTCGAACGGCAACTGCGGCCCGCCGGCCATCAATAGCAAATCGTAGGGCTCGATGGCTTCGCTGAAATGCCGGTGCGCCTGCAACGACAAGCCGTTGGAACAGGCCATGTTGCCGTGGCTCAGGCCAATCACTTCCAACTGGTAATGCTCCTCGGGCGGCAGAAAACGGTTGGCCTCGCAGAACACATCCAGGGGGCCGGTCACGTCCAGTGACTGGACGCCGGGGAAGATCAGGATGGCGACGGTTTTGCCCATGGATAAACACACCTTTTTTCAACTGAATAAATGCAACCCCTGTGGGAGCGGGCTTGCTCGCGAAAGCGGTGGATCAGTCGACAAATCCAATGACTGACACTCCGCTTTCGCGAGCAAGTCGAATCGTCGCACCGCCGCTCCCACATTTGATCTTCACAGGTTTCAAGAGACTAGTCCGCTTGGCACGATATCGCGGCACATTGGCCGGGATCACTCCCTCACCACGGTAGCCCCCTCGCGAGCGCACGACCAGACTGGACTCATCGGCGCCAACCCGGCGCTTTCTTGAGGATAACGACCATGAGCACCACCATCGCCGGCATCAAGATCCCGGACAGCGCCCTGGCCAAGGCCACCACTGAATACATCCGCGACATCGAATCCGACCTACTCTACCACCACTCTCGCCGGGTGTTCCTGTTCGGCGCCTTGAGCGGTGAGCGCCAGCAGCTGGCCTATAACCCGGAGCTGCTGTACGTCGGCGCGATGTTCCACGACCTGGGCCTGGTGGAAGGTCACCGCAGTGATGACGAGCGCTTTGAAGTGGACGGCGCCAACGCGGCAGCGGCTTTCCTCAAGCCTTACGGGCTGAGCGATGACGACATCGAGCAGGTGTGGTTGTCGATTGCCCTGCACACCACGCCGGGCGTGCCCAAACATTTACGTCCGACTGTGGCGCTGGTGACGGCGGGCGTCGAAATGGATGTGTTGGGGATGGAGTACGCGGCGTTTACCAGCGTGCAGCGCGAAGCAGTGGTGCATGCGCATCCACGAGGTGAAGGGTTCAAGGAGTGCATCATCTGCGCGTTTGCCGATGGCCTGCGCCATCGTCCGCAGACCACGTTCGGCAACGTGAAGACCGATGTGTTGGTGGATCAGGAGCCGGGGTTCAAGCCGATGAACTTTGTCGAGGTGATTCGCAAGTCGCCTTGGAACGCATAGCTGACTTGAAATGCAATCAACTGTGGGAGCGGGCTTGCTCGCGAAGGCAGTGGATCAGTCAATACATCCAGCGACTGACACTGCGCTTTCGCGAGCAAGCCCGCTCCCACATTTTTGATCCGGTTTCTTCAGATAGACCTGATTAGACCGGTGCCGGTGCCCGACGCGAATCCGCCGGCTTCTCCCAGCCATCCGCAGCCGCTTCTTCAATCGCCTGCTGGATCGCTTTCTTGCGCATCTCTTCCGCACGACGGCTGAAGAACCACACCAGGAACGTCACGATCGACACCGCCAGCAGAATCAAACTGGCCACGGCGTTGATCTCGGGTTTAACCCCCAGTCGCACCGCCGAGAACACTTCCATCGGCAACGTGGTCGAACCCGGCCCCGACACAAAGCTGGCCAGTACCAGGTCATCCAGCGACAGCGCGAACGACATCATGCCGCCCGCCGCCAACGACGGCGCGATCATCGGGATGGTGATCAGGAAGAACACCTTCCACGGCCGCGCACCCAGGTCCATCGCCGCCTCTTCAATCGACAGGTCCAGCTCACGCAAGCGCGCCGACACCACCACCGCCACATACGCCGAACAGAACGTGGTGTGGGCGATCCAGATGGTCACCAGGCCGCGTTCCTGAGGCCAACCGATCATCTGCGCCATGGCCACGAACAGCAGCAACAGCGACAGACCGGTGATCACTTCCGGCATCACCAGCGGTGCCGTCACCAGGCCGCCAAACAGCGTGCGGCCCTTGAACTGGCTGATACGCGTCAGCACGAACGCCGCCAAGGTGCCGAGCGCCACCGCGGCAATCGCGGTGTAGCAGGCGATTTCCAGGGAGCGACCGACCGAGCCCATCAACTGGGTGTTGTCCAACAGGCCGACGTACCACTTCACCGACCAACCGCCCCACACCGTCACCAGTTTGGATTCGTTGAACGAGTAGATCACCAGGATCAGCATCGGCAGGTAGATGAACAGCAACCCCGCCACCAGCATGAAGCTTGAGAAACTGACGCGCTTCATATCTTGCCCTCCATCTCTTTGGCTTGGCTGCGGTTGAACAGAATGATCGGCACGATCAGGATCGCCAGCATCACGACCGCCAAGGCAGACGCCACCGGCCAGTCACGGTTGTTGAAGAACTCTTGCCACAACACTTTACCGATCATCAGGGTTTCCGGGCCGCCCAGCAGTTCCGGGATCACGAACTCGCCCACCACCGGGATAAACACCAGCATGCAGCCGGCGATGATGCCGTTCTTGGACAGCGGCACGGTGATTTTCCAGAAGCTGTTGAAAGTGCTCGAACCCAGGTCCGATGCGGCTTCCAACAGGCTCTGGTCATGCTTCACCAGGTTGGCGTACAGCGGCAGGATCATGAACGGCAGGTACGAATAGACCACGCCGATATACACCGCGATGTTGGTGTTGAGGATCTGCAGCGGTTCGTTGATCAGCCCGATGGACATCAGGAAGCCGTTGAGCAAACCGTTGTTGCTGAGGATGCCCATCCACGCATAGACGCGGATCAGGATCGCCGTCCAGGTCGGCATCATGATCAGCAGCACCAGTACGGTCTGGATTTCCTTGCGCGCGCTGGCAATGGCGTAGGCCATCGGGTAGCCGATCAGCAGGCAGAGGATGGTGCTGAAAAACGCCATCTTCAGCGAGCCCAGGTACGCGGCGATGTACAACTCATCGTCGCCGAGCATCGCGTAGTTGCCCAGGTTGAGCACCAATTGCAGCTTTTGCTCAACGAAGGTGTAGATCTCGGTGTAAGGCGGGATCGCCACGTCGGCTTCGGCAAAGCTGATCTTCAAGACGATGAAGAACGGCAGCGCGAAAAACAGGAACAGCCAGAGGAAAGGGATCCCGATGACCACATGCCGGCCACCGGGGGTTATTCGTTGCAGCTGGCGTTTGAACTTCTTCATGTTCATGAGCGAAGTACCACGCCGCTGTCGTCTTCCCACCACACGTACACCTGGTCGCCCCAGGTTGGGCGCTGGCCACGGCGCTCGGCGTTGGCCACGAAGGATTGCACCAGCTTGCCGCTCGGCAATTCGACGTAGAACACCGAGTGGCCGCCGAGGTAGGCGATGTCGTGCACCTTGCCGCTGGACCAGTTGTGCTCGCAGGTCGGCATTTCGCTGGTCACCAGCAGCTTTTCAGGGCGGATGGCGTAGGTCACCGACTTGTCTTCCACCGAGGTGGCGATGCCGTGGCCGACATAGATGTTGCGGTCCAGGTCCGGGCACTTGAGTACCGCATGGCCTTCGGCGTCGTCCACCACCTGGGTTTCGAAGATGTTGACGTTGCCGATGAATTCGCACACCAGGCGGCTGGTGGGTGTTTCATAGATGTCGATCGGGCTGCCGATCTGGGCAATCCAGCCCAGGTGCATGATCGCGATGCGCTCGGCCATGGTCATGGCCTCTTCCTGGTCGTGGGTCACCATCACGCAGGTCACGCCTACGCGCTCGATGATCTCAACCAGTTCCAGCTGCATCTGCGAACGCAGCTTCTTGTCCAGTGCGCCCATCGGCTCATCGAGCAGCAGCAGTTTCGGACGCTTGGCCAGGGAACGCGCCAGTGCCACCCGCTGGCGTTGACCGCCAGACAGTTGGTGCGGCTTGCGCTTGGCGTACTGGCTCATCTGCACCAGCTTGAGCATCTCGGCCACGCGGGCGTCGACTTCCGACTTGGGAATCTTGTCCTGCTGCAGGCCAAACGCGATGTTCTGGGCCACGGTCATGTGGGGGAACAAGGCGTAGGACTGGAACATCATGTTGATCGGCCGCTCGTACGGCGGCATGTCGGTGATGTCCACACCGTCGAGGTAAATGCGTCCTTCCGTTGGGCGCTCGAAGCCTGCAAGCATGCGCAGCAAGGTGGATTTGCCCGAACCCGATCCGCCGAGCAAGGCGAAGATTTCGCCTTTCTTGATTTCCAGGGACACATCGTCCACGGCAATCGTCTCGTCGAATTTCTTCGTGACCCGGTCGATTTTGACCAGCACCTTTTTAGGTGTCTGGTCGCCCTCGAGGGCTTTCTTATAGGCGCCGGAGGCAACTGCCATTTACGAAACTCCCAGAAAAAAAGAGTGCAGCTCGCCCAACACAGACGAGCCCAGGATATTTTGAGCTTTACTTGCCCGTCTTGACCTTGGTCCAGCTACGGGTCATCAAACGTTGCACTTTCGGGGGTAGCTCGAAGTTGACAAAAGTCCGGTCGAGAACCGCCTGCGGTGGGTAAACCGCTTCGTCGGTGCGTATCGATTGCTCCATCAGTTTGTCCGCCCCTGGGTTAGGGTTGGCGTAACCGACGTAATCACTGACCTGAGCGATCACCTCAGGTTTCAGCAAATAGTTGATGAAGGCGAGGGCCTCTTTGACGTTGGTGGCATCCTTGGGGATGGCCAGAACGTCGAACCACAGGTTGCCGCCTTCTTTCGGAATCACGTAGGCGATGTTCACGCCTTTGCCCGCCTCGGCTGCACGAGCCTTGGCCTGGAACACATCACCGGAGAAACCCGCCGCCACGCAGATGTTGCCGTTGGCCAGGTCCGAGATGTACTTGGAAGAATGGAAGTAGGTCACGTAAGGACGCACTTTCAGGAGTTTCTCTTCAGCCTTCTTATAGTCTTCAGGGTTGGTGCTGTTGGGGTTCAAGCCCATGTAGTTGAGCACCGCCGGCAGCATTTCATCCGCCGAGTCCATGAACGACACGCCGCAGCTCGCCAGCTTCTTCATGTTTTCCGGCTCGAACAGCACGGCCCAGGAGTCGATCTTGTCGACGCCCAGCACTTCTTTGACTTTATCTACGTTGTAACCAATACCGTTGGTGCCCCACAGATACGGCACGGCGTACTGGTTGCCCGGGTCGTTCTTTTCCAGACGCTTGAGCAGCGCCGGGTCGAGGTTGGCGTAGTTGGTCAGTTGCGACTTGTCGATTTTCTGGAACGCCCCGGCCTTGATCTGCTTGCCAAGGAAGTGGTTCGACGGCACTACCACGTCATACCCGGTACGCCCGGCAAGTAACTTGCCTTCCAGGGTTTCGTTGGAGTCAAACACGTCATAGACTGGCTTGATGCCGGTGGCCTTTTCAAAGTTGGCCAGGGTGTCCGGGCCGATGTAGTCCGACCAGTTATAAATATGCACAGTCGGGGCGGCCTGCACGCTGACAGCCAGCGTGATACCTGCACCCACCAGCAAGGCTTTGCGAAATAAAGAAATTGGCAAGTGGAGGTCCTCTTAAATAGTTGGGCCCGAAGTTGTTGCCCGGCAACAAAACCGGCGCGCAACTTACCCTCGATAAACCGATCCGGCAAAACTTTCTGTCATTTAATTGTTTCGCTAACCACCGCGCGCATCGCGGCAGTTAGCAAAACAGGTATCAAAGCGGCTTTACTTGCCCGATTTGATTTTGGTCCAGCTGCGGGTCATTTCCCGCTGAGTAGCAGCCGGCAAGTCAGCAATGGCATACAGCTTGGCTTGCACGTCCGCTGGCGGATAAATGCCTGGGTCGCTGGTGATGTCTTTGTCGACCAATGCGGTGGCCTTCTCGTTACCGTTCGGGAAACGCACGCTGTTGGTAATGCTCGCCATGACTTCCGGCTTGAGCAGGTAGTTCATGAACTTGTAGGCGGCGTCGACGTTCTCGGCATCTTTAGGGATAGCGACCATGTCATAGAAGCTGCCGGCACCTTCTTTCGGAATGTCGTAGGCAACCTTGACCTTGCCACCGGCTTCAGCCGCGCGGGACTTGGCCTGTTGCACGTCACCCGAATAACCCACGGCTACGCAGATGTTGCCGTTGGCCAGGTCGGAGATGTACTTGGACGAGTGGAAGTAACCGATCGAAGGACGCAGTTTGAGGAACAGCGCCTCGGCTTGCTTGAGGTCTTCTTTCTTCTGGGTGTCGGTCGGCAGGCCCAGGTAATGCAGTGCCACTGGCAGCATTTCGGTTGGCGAATCGAGGAAGCTCACACCGCAGCCTTTGAGCTTGGCGAGGTTTTCCGGCTTGAGAATGACGTCCCACGAGTCGATCTTGTCGATGCCCAGTGCGGCCTTGACCTTCTCCGGGTTGTAGCCGATGCCGATGGAGCCCCACATGTACGGGAAGGCGTGCTTGTTGTCCGGGTCGCTGACGGACACGGCTTTAAGCAGGGATTTGTTCAAGTTGTCGTAGTTCGGCAGCTTGGACTTGTCCAGTTCCTGGTAAACACCGGCCTTGATCTGCTTGGCGAGGAAGTTGTTCGACGGCACGACGATGTCATAGCCGGACTTGCCTGCCAGCAACTTGGCTTCCAGGGTTTCGTTGGAGTCGAACACGTCATAGACCACCTTGATCCCGGACTCTTTTTCAAAGTTCGCGATGGTGTCCGGTGCGATGTAGTCGGACCAGTTATAAACGTGCAGCACTTTATCGTCGGCGTGCGCCGCGCCTGCCATGGCCCCCATCAGGGACAAGGCCAGGAGGGTCTTGCCAGCGTTCTTCAAACCTAATGCCTTCATTCGGTCATGCTCCAATTTTTTCTTTTTTGGGCCACGTTCGTTCTTTAAGTACAACGTGTTTCGCAGCCCGTCTAAGGGGCAACAAAACAGGGCGACAGTCTGGCAAGTTCCGAGGCCGGCTTTCAACCAAAGCGCTCTTTTTATAAATGCCTTTTCTAACATCCCAGAAGCAGCGCCCAATCGGCGCTGCGCTCTGAGCCTAGCACTTAGCCCTGCAAAGCCGCCAAAGTCAGGTCCAGGCAGTGCCGCGCCTTGGTCACCAACTCGTCTATCTCGGCCTTGCTGATCACCAGCGGCGGCGAAATGATCATGGTGTCGCCCACGGCGCGCATGATCAGGCCATTCTCGAAGCAGAACGTGCGGCAGATCATGCCAACACCACGGCCTTCGTAACGCTTGCGCGTTGCCTTGTCCTGAACCAGCTCGATTGCACCGAGCATGCCCACACCGCGAACTTCACCCACCAGCGGGTGATCCGCCAGTTCCCTCAAACGCTTTTGCAAATAGGGTGCCGTTTCGTCGTGCACACGCTTAACAATTTGTTCATCGCGCATGATGCGGATGTTTTCCAGGGCTACCGCCGCTGCAACCGGGTGACCGGAATAGGTGAAGCCGTGGTTGAAATCGCCGCCTTCGTTTAGCACGGCGACCACTTCGTCGCGCACGATCAGGCCGCCCATCGGGATGTAGCCGGAGGTCAGGCCCTTGGCGATGGTCATCATGTCGGGCTTGAGGTCGTAGAAATCGCTACCGAAACACTCACCGGTACGGCCAAAGCCGCAGATCACTTCATCGGCGACGAACAGGATGTCGTACTTGGCGAGGATTTCCTTGATGCGCGGCCAGTAGCTGGCAGGCGGCACGATCACGCCACCGGCACCCTGGATCGGCTCGGCAATAAAGGCACCGACGTTGTCCACGCCCAGTTCCAGAATCTTCTCTTCCAACTGGTTGGCTGCCCACACGCCGAATTCTTCCGGGCTCATGTCGCCGCCTTCGCCGAACCAGTAAGGCTGGGCGATGTGGACGATGCCCGGGATCGGCAAGTCGCCCTGCTCATGCATATAAGTCATGCCGCCCAGGCTGGCGCCGGCCACGGTGGAGCCGTGGTAGCCATTCTTGCGGCTGATGATGGTTTTCTTGTTCGGCTGGCCTTTGATCGCCCAGTAGTGGCGGACCATACGCAGCATGGTGTCGTTGCCTTCGGAGCCGGAACCGGTGAAGAACACGTGGTTCATGCCTTGCGGGGCGATATCGGAGATGGCTTTGGCCAGTTCCAGCACCGGCGGGTGGGCGGTCTGGAAGAACAGGTTGTAGTACGGCAGCTCTTTCATCTGCTTGGCGGCGGCGTCAGCGAGTTCATCGCGACCGTAACCGATCGCCACGCACCACAGGCCGGCCATGCCGTCGAGGATCTTGTTGCCTTCGCTGTCCCACAGGTAAACGCCGTGGGCTTTGGTGATGATCCGTGGGCCTTTCTCTTTCAATTGCTTGAAGTCGCTGAACGGCGCCAGGTGGTGATCGCTGCTCAAGGCTTGCCATTCACGGGTTTGCGGGTTGTTGCTGGACATACCAATCTCCTAGATGTTTCAGGTGAGGACGCGCCGTTTGAAGGGCGCGCCCGGCGCATCAGACGGCGAAGAGCAGGAATTCCCGCTCCCACGAACTGATGACGCGCTTGAAGTTTTCATGCTCGGCCCGCTTGACCGCGACGTAGCCTGTGATGAATTTGTGACCCAGGTATTTCTCGATGGTCTTGCTGTTTTCCATGCGCTCCAGGGCGTCTTCGATGGTCAGCGGCAGGCGCAGGTTGCGGCGCTCGTAACCACGACCCACCACTGGCGCGCTTGGGCTGATGCCTTCGACCATGCCGATGTAGCCACACAGCAAGCTGGCGGCAATCGCCAGGTACGGGTTGGCGTCGGCACCCGGCAGGCGGTTTTCCACCCGACGGTTTTGTGGACCGGCGTCCGGTACGCGCAGGCCTACGGTGCGGTTTTCTTCGCCCCACTCCACGTTGACCGGCGCCGAGGTGTCGGGCAGGAAGCGGCGGAACGAGTTGACGTTCGGTGCGAACAGCGGCAACAGCTCAGGGATGAATTTCTGCAGGCCACCGATGTGGTGCAGGAACAGCTCGCTCTTGGTCCCGTCTTCATTGGAGAACACGTTCTTGCCAGTGGCGATGTCGATGATGCTCTGGTGCAGGTGCATTGCGCTGCCGGGCTCGCCGGTCATGGGCTTGGCCATAAAGGTGGCCGCCACGTTGTGCTTGAGCGCCGCTTCACGCATGGTCCGCTTGAACACCAGGATCTGGTCGGCCAGGGACAGGGCGTCGCCGTGACGGAAGTTGATTTCCATCTGCGCCGTGCCGTCCTCGTGGATCAGCGTGTCGAGGTCCAGCTCCTGCAGCTCGCACCAGTCGTAGACGTCTTCGAACAACGGATCGAATTCGTTGGCTGCTTCTATAGAGAAGGACTGGCGGCCGGTTTCCGGGCGACCGGAACGGCCAATCGGCGGTTGCAGCGGGAAGTCCGGGTCTTCGCAGCGCTTGGTCAGGTAGAACTCCATCTCCGGCGCCACGATGGGCTGCCAGCCTTTATCGGCGTAGAGCTTGAGGACTTTCTTGAGCACGTTGCGCGGCGACAGTTCGATCGGGTTGCCTTGCTTGTCGTAGGTGTCGTGGATCACCTGGGCCGTAGGCTCGATGGCCCAGGGCACGAGGTACACCGCGTTCTCGTCCGGGCGGCAGATCATGTCGATGTCGGCCGGGTCGAGCAATTCGTAATAGATGTCGTCTTCGACATAGTCGCCGGTCACGGTCTGCAACAGAACGCTTTCGGGCAGGCGCATGCCTTTTTCGGCGATGAACTTGTTGGTCGGCGAGATCTTGCCCCGGGTGATGCCGGTGAGGTCGCCAATCATGCATTCGACTTCTGTGATCTTGTGGTCTTTCAACCAATCGGTGAGCTGGTCGAGGTTGTTACTCATAAATGCCTCTGGGCTGTGTTTCCTGACATCCATTAAAGGTCAGGCGTAAGTTGACGCAGCATCCGCGTCGCGTTGCATCACCCGCTTTCGACAAGCATTGCCAAATGCCTGGAAGATTGCGAGGTAGTGCGGGTTAGAGCTTACCTGCCATTCGGGGTGCCATTGCACTCCTAAAGCAAAAGCCTTGCCCGCGGGAACCGAAAAGCCTTCGATCAGGCCGTCCGGCGCGGTGGCCTCGACCTGAAAACCCGGCGCAAGGCGATCGATGCCCTGTGAATGAATCGAGTTGACCTGGATCGTCGGCGGCAAGCCCAGGCTTGCCAATACCCCATTCGGGGAGATGGCCACTGCGTGCGCCGGGCCATACTGGATATCCAGCGGCTGGGTGTCGTCTTCGCGGTGATCCATCATGCCCGGCACTTCGTGAACCTTCTGGTGCAGGCTGCCGCCAAACGCCACGTTCATTTCCTGGAAGCCACGGCAAATCCCCAGCACCGGAACGCCTGCCGCAATCGCGGCACGCAGCAGCGGTAGCGTGGTTTGGTCCCGTGCAGAATCATGAGCAGTCCCGGGCGCGCTGGCCGGACCGTAGTAGTGATAGGGTTCGATATTGGAAGGTGAGCCGGTGAAAAGAATGCCGTCCAGGCCGTCAAGAATATTGGCCGGGTCGAGCACGTCCGCCAGGGACGGAATAATCAACGGCAAGCCCTTGGCAGCGGTGGCCACTGCACGGACGTATTTGTCGCCACTGATGTGATAAGCATGCAGACCGACCTGTTTGGAGCAGGCGGTGACGCCGATTAACGGCAGGCGAGACATGAAGCACCCCGGTATTATTGCTGTTATGGGTTTGAATCGAGCTTAGCCTTGTTCATTTTTTTACACAACACCCCCGTAAAAAATACAACACGGCCCGCTCAAACGTGCTGGTTCCAAGAGCACCAATCCCAAAAAACCGCCCCAAAAAGCCCCAAAAAAGCCCTCAAGGCGCTTTTTTAGGGCAAAAAAGGCCTCGCTTGACTTCGGCATGCCGTTCGGGTTGACTGAAACCCGAAGAGATCAATGATTGATATTTTTAACAACAAAGGTGTTGCATCATGTCGGTACCCCCGCGTGCCGTTCAGCTTAACGAAGCGAACGCGTTCCTTAAGGATCATCCTGAGGTTCTGTACGTAGACCTTCTAATTGCGGATATGAATGGTGTGGTGCGCGGCAAGCGCATCGAACGCACCAGCCTCCACAAGGTTTACGAGAAGGGCATTAACCTGCCTGCCTCTCTATTTGCCCTGGATATCAATGGCTCAACGGTGGAAAGCACCGGCCTGGGTCTGGACATCGGTGATGCTGACCGAATCTGTTATCCAATCCCCGACACCCTGTGCAATGAGCCCTGGCAAAAGCGCCCAACCGCGCAATTGCTGATGACCATGCACGAACTCGAAGGTGAACCTTTCTTCGCCGATCCTCGCGAAGTACTCCGCCAAGTTGTAAGCAAATTTGACGACCTCGGTCTGACCATCTGCGCCGCATTCGAGCTGGAGTTCTACCTGATTGACCAGGAGAACGTGAATGGCCGGCCACAACCGCCCCGCTCGCCGATCTCCGGCAAACGCCCGCACTCGACACAGGTCTACCTGATCGACGACCTCGACGAATACGTCGACTGCCTCCAGGACATTCTGGAAGGTGCAAAAGAGCAAGGCATCCCTGCCGACGCCATCGTCAAGGAAAGTGCCCCGGCGCAGTTCGAAGTGAACCTGCACCACGTTGCCGACCCTATAAAGGCCTGCGACTACGCGGTACTGCTCAAGCGCTTGATCAAGAACATCGCCTACGACCATGAGATGGACACCACCTTCATGGCCAAGCCTTACCCGGGCCAGGCAGGCAACGGCCTACACGTGCACATTTCGATCCTGGACAAGGACGGCAAGAACATCTTTGCCAGCGAGGATCCCGAGCAGAACGCCGCATTGCGTCACGCGATCGGCGGTGTGCTGGAGACCCTACCCGCCCAAATGGCGTTCCTGTGCCCTAACGTCAACTCCTACCGTCGTTTCGGCGCACAGTTCTACGTGCCGAACTCGCCGTGCTGGGGCCTGGATAACCGCACCGTAGCGATTCGCGTACCGACCGGATCGTCCGACGCCGTACGTATCGAACACCGTGTGGCCGGCGCCGACGCCAACCCTTACCTGCTGATGGCTTCGGTCCTGGCGGGCGTGCATCACGGCCTGACCAACAAGATCGAGCCTGGCGCACCCGTGGAAGGCAACAGCTACGAGCAGAACGAACAGAGTCTGCCGAACAACCTGCGTGATGCCCTGCGCGAGTTGGACGACAGCGAGGTGATGGCCAAGTACATCGATCCTAAATACATCGATATCTTTGTCGCCTGTAAGGAAAGTGAGCTGGAAGAGTTCGAACACTCCATCTCCGACCTTGAGTACAACTGGTACCTGCATACCGTGTAAGCGGTTGCTTGATTGAAGGAACGCCGCAGGCTTTTGGCTTGCGGCGTTTTTTTATGCCTGTTTGTAGGAGCGAGCTTGCTCGCGAAAAACCTGAGGTCGCCGCGTTGATTCAGGATGCCCGCGTCATCGTTTACGACCATCGCGAGCAAGCTCGCTCCTACATGGTATGGATCACAGGCTGTCTCTCGTACAATGCCCGCTGCCCTGTAGGAGACTTCAATGAATCGCCCTGCCACCCCTCGCAAACCCCGCGCCCGCAGCCAGGCCCGGATCGACGCGATCCTCGACGCCGCCCGCACCTTGCTGGCCGCCGAAGGCGTGGCCAGCCTGTCGATCTACAGCGTGGCCGAGCGGGCGCAGATTCCACCGTCATCGGTGTACCACTTCTTCGCCAGCGTGCCTGCCTTGCTGGAGGCGCTGACCGCTGACGTCCATGCAGCCTTCCGCGCGGCCATTCAGGCGCCAATCGATCACGACTCACTCAAGCATTGGCGCGATCTGTCCTGCGTGGTGGAGCAGCGCATGCTCATCATCTACAGCAACGACGCCGCCGCCCGGCAATTGATCCTGGCCCAGCACGGGCTGACCGAAGTGACACAGGCCGACCGCCAGCACGATTTGGAGCTGGGAAACCTGATGCATGAAGTGTTCAACCGGCACTTCGAGGTGCCGAGCCTGCCCGCCGATGTCGACGTGTTTGCCCTGGCCCTGGAACTGAGCGACCGCGTCTACGCGCGCTCGGTGCATCAGCACGGGCAAATCACCCCGCGCATGGCCGAGGAAGGCATGCGGGTGTTTGACGCGTATGTGGGGCTTTATCTGCCGGCGTTCTTGCCCAAGCGGGTGGCTGCGCTCTGATTTTTTGTTGCCTGTCCGGGCCTCTTCGCGAGCAAGCCCGCTCCCACATTTGACCGAGTTTTAACTTTGGAATGCGGTCGAATGTGGGAGCGGGCTTGCTCGCGAAAGCTATCTCAAGAACGACAAAAACCCCGACAAGCTTTCACCTTCGGGGTTTTGGGCGAACCATCGATCACAGCTTGGCGATCGATACCTCGGTGGATTTGACGAAGGCAATCACTTCGCTGCCAATCACCAGCTCGAGCTCTTTCACCGAGCGCGTGGTGATCACCGAAGTGACGATGCCGGATGCGGTCTGCACGTCGATTTCCGACAGCACGTCGCCTTCGACGATTTCCTTGATGGTGCCTTTGAACTGGTTACGCACGTTGATGGCTTTAATAGTCATGGTCGTTCTTCCTGTGTAAGACAAGTGAATTATTGAGCCCAACGCAACTGCGTAGGCAGCGGTGAAACAGGTTCGGGTTCCGGCGGGGTGCCGGGCAGCGACAACACACGGTTAAGCACTTCGGTTTCCAGCGCCGCCAGGCGGTGGGAGCCACGCACCCGCGGGCGTGGGAGTTCCACGTGCAGGTCGAGGCCGATTTCGCCGTCTTCGATCAGGATCACCCGGTCGGCAATGGCCACGGCTTCGCTGACGTCGTGGGTCACCAGCAATACGGTGAAGCCGTGTTTCTGCCAGAGGTTCTCGATCAGTTGCTGCATCTCGATCCGGGTCAGGGCATCCAGGGCCCCCAGCGGTTCGTCCAGCAGCAACAGGCGTGGCTGGTGGATCAAGGCGCGGGCCAGGGCCACGCGTTGCTTCTGGCCACCGGACAACGCCGCCGGCCACTCATTGGCACGCTCGGCCAGGCCGACCGCTTCCAGCGCTTCCAACGCCTGCGGACGCCAGTTGCCCTTGAGGCCCAGGCCCACGTTGTCGATGATCTTTTTCCACGGCAGCAGGCGCGCTTCCTGGAACATCAAGCGCGTGTCTTCAATCGCCTCGCTCAGCGGTGCGGAGCCGGCGAGCAATTCGCCGCCGCTGGCTTTGTCCAGGCCGGCCAGCAAGCGCAGCAAGGTACTTTTGCCGCAGCCACTGCGGCCCACGACCGCAACAAATTGACCGGCTGGAATGTGCAGGTCGATTGCCTTCAGCACTTCCCGCGCGCCGAAAGCCTTGCGCAACTTGCGCACTGCCAGGGGAATGCCCCGCAGCAGGCGTGGAGGTTGTTGAGCAGTCATGCCGCACCTCCTTTATTCACTTGATAAGCCGGGTGCCAGCGCAGCCAGACACGTTCCAGGCCACGCGCCGCCAGGTCTGCCAGCTTGCCGAGTACCGCGTACAGCACGATCGCCAGTACCACTACGTCGGTTTGCAGGAATTCCCGGGCGTTCATCGCCAGGTAGCCGATGCCGGAACTGGCGGAGATGGTTTCCGCGACGATCAACGTCAGCCACATAAAGCCCAACGCGAAGCGCACGCCCACCAGAATCGAAGGCAAGGCGCCCGGCAAAATCACCTGGCGAAACAGACTGAAGCCGGACAGGCCATAACTGCGGGCCATTTCCACCAGCGCCGGGTCGACGTTGCGGATGCCGTGGTAAGTGTTGAGGTAGATCGGGAACAGCGTGCCGAGGGCGACCAGGAATATCTTCGCGGTCTCGTCAATCCCGAACCACAGGATCACCAGTGGGATCAGCGCCAGATGCGGCACGTTGCGGATCATCTGCACCGAGCTGTCCAGCAGGCGCTCACCCCAGGTCGACAGGCCGGTGATAAAGCCCAGGGCCAGGCCGATGCTGCCGCCGATCACAAAACCCAGGCCCGCGCGCCAGCCGCTGATGGCCAGGTGCGTCCAGATTTCGCCGCTGCGCACCAGGCTGACGCCCGCTTCGATCACCGCGCTGGGTGCCGGCAGAATCCGCGTCGACAACCAACCTGCCGAAACGGACAACTGCCATACCGCCAGCAACAGAATCGGCAGCGCCCAGGGCGCCAATCGATGACTTAACTTTTCAAGATTCATGGCGGCGCCTCAGCTCTGGGACGCAGCTTTGGGGAGAATGTCGTTGGCGACCATTTCGCCGAACGGGCTGACGTAGCCGGCGCCCTTCGGCAGCTCGGGACGCTCGATGTCCAGGTGCGGGAACAGCAGCTCAGCCACGCGATACGACTCTTCGAGGTGTGGATAACCGGAGAAGATAAAGGTGTCGATGCCCAGGTCAGCGTATTCCTTCACCCGTGCAGCTACGGTCGGGCCATCACCTACCAAGGCAGTGCCGGCACCGCCGCGCACCAGACCTACACCAGCCCACAGGTTCGGGCTGACTTCCAGGTTGTCGCGGCTACCGCCGTGCAAGGCAGCCATACGCTGCTGGCCTACGGAATCGAAGCGCGACAATGAGGCCTGGGCGCGGGCGATGGTTTCATCGTCCACGTGGGAGATCAGTTTGTCGGCGGCCTGCCAGGCTTCGGCGTTGGTTTCACGTACGATCACATGCAGGCGAATGCCGAAGCGCAGGGTACGCCCGAGCTTGGCGGCCTTGGCGCGAACCTGTGCAATCTTTTCCGCCACCGCGGCCGGCGGCTCGCCCCAGGTCAGGACCATTTCCACTTGTTCAGCTGCCAGGTCCTGCGCCGCTTCGGAGGAACCCCCGAAATACAGCGGCGGACGCGGTTGCTGGATCGGCGGATAGAGCAACTTCGCGCCTTTGACGCTGATGTGCTGGCCATCGTAATCGACGGTTTCGCCCTCAAGCACGCGGCGCCAGATGCGGGTGAATTCCACCGACGCCTGATACCGCTCTTCATGGCTCAGGAACAACCCGTCGCCGGCCAATTCTTCCGGGTCACCGCCGGTCACCAGGTTGAACAACGCACGGCCGCCGGACAGACGATCCAGAGTTGCCGCCTGACGCGCAGCCACCGTCGGGGAAATGATCCCGGGGCGCAGCGCGACAAGGAATTTCAAACGTTGGGTCACCGGGATCAGCGACGCCGCCACCAACCACGAATCCTCGCAGGAACGGCCGGTAGGGATCAGCACTCCGCCGAAGCCAAGGCGGTCTGCCGCCTGGGCCACTTGCTGCAGGTAACCGTGATCAACGGCGCGAGCGCCTTCGGCGGTGCCAAGGTAATGGCCGTCGCCGTGGGTAGGCAGGAACCAGAAAATATTGAGGCTCATGGAGTTGTCTCCTGAAGAAGTCGGATTACGGCGCTTTGGCAACGGCGGCGGGTGGCGTCCAGATCACGTCCTTGATGTTCAAGGGTTTGGGGATCAATTTGAGTTGGTAGAAGCTGTCGGCGATCTTCTGCTGCGCGGCGACCACTTCCGGGGTCAGGAACAGCGCGCCGTAGCCCTGGCGCTTCACCGAAGTCAGGGTGATGTCGGCCGGCAAGCCCAGCAGCGGTGCAACTTGTTCGGTGACTTGTTCCGGATTGGCCTTGGACCATTCGCCCACGGCGCGCACTTCCTCCACCAATGCCTTGATCACATCAGGGTGTTTTTCGGCGTAAGGCTTGGTGGCCAGGTAGAACTGATGGTTGTCAGCGATGCCGGTGCCGTCACGCAGGGTGCGCGCTTGCAGTTGTTTTTCGGCGGCTGCCTGGTACGGGTCCCAGATCACCCAGGCATCGACGCTGCCACGCTCGAACGCGGCGCGGGCATCGGCGGGCGGCAGGAATACGGTCTGCACGTCGGTGTATTTCAGGCCGGCATCTTCCAGGGCACGCACCAGCAGGTAGTGCACGTTGGAGCCCTTATTGAGGACGACTTTCTTGCCTTTGAGGTCTTGCACCGATTTGATCGGCGAGTCTTTCGGTACCAGGATCGCTTCGCTGGTCGGCGCTGGTGGTTCGTAGGCGACGTAGAGCAGATCGGCACCGGCAGCCTGGGCGAACACTGGCGGGGTTTCACCCGTCACTCCGAAGTCGATGGAGCCGACGTTCAGTCCTTCCAGCAGTTGCGGGCCGCCGGGGAACTCCGTCCATTGCACTTGCACGCCCTGCTCGGCCAGGCGCTTTTCCAGCGAGCCCTTGGCCTTGAGCAGCACCAGGGTGCCGTATTTCTGATAACCGATCCGCAGGGTTTCGGCGGCTTGGGCTTGAACAATGGCGCCGAACGACACAGCCGCAGCAAACAGTGCGACCAGTCCACGACGCAAGATGACAGTGCGCATGGCGCTCTCTCCAACTATACGATGAGGGGGTTGGCTGCACCTGCTTGGCCGTTGACGGCTGAGTAAGGTGAGTAGTACTTGTCGAATTCAGGTAAAGCTCGGTAAGGCTTAAATGCTCCAGCGAGCACTCAACAGACGTTCATTCAACACATTGGGATCAAGGGGTTTCGGGCGGCGGGCCATGGCGCTGTAGAACTGCTCCAGGGCCTCGCTCAAACGTTGTTCCAGCACCGGCACCAACTGCGCCTGGGCACTGCCTTCGCCGTAAGCGATCTGGCTGTCTTCGGCGAAAATCCCGTGAAGCAATTCCTGGGCTTTCAGGGCCGACAGCACTGGCTTCAGCGCGTAGTCCACCGCGAGCATGTGGGCGATGCTGCCGCCGGTGGCCATCGGCAATACCACTTTGTGGGCCAGGGCGCGTTCGGGCAGCAGGTCAAGGATGGTTTTCAGCGCACCGGAAAACGAAGCCTTGTACACCGGCGTGGCAATCACCAGGCCATCGGCATTTGCCACTTGCTGCAGCAGGTCGATGATTTTCGGGCTGTCGAACCGCGCGTGCAGCAAGTCTTCGGCCGGGAAGTCCCGTATCTGATAACTCACCACTTCCACGCCTTGTTGCTGCAACCAGTTTCGGGAGTGATCCAGCAAGATCCCGGACCGGGAACGTTGGCTGGGGCTACCACCAAGTGTTACGACCAGCATGTAGGCAATTCCTTTGGAAAGTGTCGGCGGTTCGCTTTGTGGCGATGGCGCCAAGATGGGACAGACCATATCAGCCAATTTATATATCTATAAATCTTATTTTTTCATTTGTTTATTCTTTAAATGCATATACCGCTGACTAAATTCCAGGCGTAAAAAAAGGCCGTCGAAACGGCCTTAAAACCCCTGCTTTGTGAGACTTGAATTGCGATCAAGTGTGGGAGCGGGCTTGCTCGCGAAAGCGGTGTGTCATTCAAAGAGGCGTCAACTGACAGTGCCCATTCGCGAGCAAGCCCGCTCCCACATTTGGTTCTGTGTCAGCGATTCGGTTGAGGGGTGAGCCGCAGGTACGGCTTCACCGCCCGGTAACCCTTCGGAAAGCGCTTCTTGATCTCTTCTTCGTCCTTGAGCGACGGCACGATCACCACCTCGTCACCGTCCTGCCAGTTGGCCGGGGTGGCGACTTTGTGGCTGTCGGTCAGTTGCAGCGAGTCAATCACCCGCAGGATTTCGTGGAAGTTGCGCCCGGTACTGGCTGGGTAGGTGATGGTCAGGCGAATCTTTTTGTTCGGATCGATCACGAACAGCGAACGCACGGTGAGGGTGTCACTGGCATTCGGGTGGATCAGGTCATACAGGTCGGAGACCTTGCGGTCTGCGTCGGCCAGGATCGGGAAGTTGACGATGGTGTTCTGGGTTTCGTTGATGTCTTCGATCCACTTGTGGTGGGAATCCACCGGGTCCACCGACAGGGCAATGGCCTTGACGCCGCGCTTGGCGAATTCATCCTTGAGCTTGGCGGTAAAACCCAGCTCTGTGGTGCACACCGGGGTGAAGTCCGCCGGATGGGAAAACAGCACGCCCCAGCTATCGCCCAGCCACTCGTGGAAACGAATCTTGCCGGCGCTGGAATCCTGTTCAAAGTCGGGGGCGATGTCGCCCAGTCTGAGGCTCATGGTGTGGCTCCTGATGAGTGCTTATGGAGCCCACTGTGCCTGCGTTGTGGATTATTTAAAAAGAATAAATATCGATTTATCTAGACGATAAAAGAATATTAAAAATCTGTTCATTGGACTTGGCGACAGGCGAGGATCAACATCCATTTCAAGGTTCGAGAAGGCCTTGAGACGCTGTACAAAGAGGGGTTCAGGACGGGCTTGCGGGGGTTGAGCCCGACTTGAAAAGTAAAGCACCTTGCCCGGCATTGCGCCGGGCAAGGTTTTACGCTCTTACTTGAACGCGTAGCTATAGCTGACGATCAGGCGGTTTTCGTCCTGGTCGCGAGTGCTGGCCAGGTCGGTACGCCACATGGCGTTCTTCCAGGCGACGCCCAGGTTTTTCAGCGGACCTTCTGGAATAACGTAGGCCAGCGTCAAGTCACGCTCCCACTCGGTCTTTTCACCGACGGCAGTGTCGATGTTGCTGCCACGCAGGTAGATCACACCGGCTGTCAGGCCAGGTACGCCAACCTTGGCGAAGTCATACGCGTAGCGGGCTTGCCAGGTACGCTCGCCAGCACGGGCGAACTTCTGGATTTGCATGTCGGTAGTGGTGCTGTTCGACGAGCCGTCACCTTGGTTCAACCAAGGGAAGTCGCTGTCGCCCTTGGTGTACTGGTAACCAGCACCAAAGGTGTGACCAGCAACCGAGTACAACGCCAGGTAGCTGTACAGGTCGTTGTCGACTTTACCTTTGGTAGTCGTGTTGCCGTAGAAACCGGTGGTGTAGTAACCGGCAGTGTCACCGTTGGCACCGTTGTCGCGGCTGCGGTAGTAACGCAGGTCACTTTTCAGAGTGCCTGGACCGATCGCCCAGTTGTGGACCAAGCCCAGGAAGTTCTGAGCATAAAAGTCCTTCAACTCGCCGTAGTAGTACGAAGCGGTCAGGTCTTTGGTGATTTTGTAGTCAGCACCGGCGTAGTAGAACTTGTTGACGAAGTTACCTGCGTCATAGTTCGAGCTGCCGTTGGCGCCTGCCAGCGACAAACCTTCGTTGTTGCTGGAGTTACGACCTTTGGAGTGCTCGATCTGACCGGCAGTCAGGGTCAGGTCCTTGATCTCGTTCGAAGAGATCTCGCCGCCCTGGAAGGTTTGTGGCAGCAGACGACCGTCGTTGGTCTTGATGACCGGGTTGTTCGGCTGCAGGGTACCGATCTTCAGCACGGTCTGGGAGATCTTGACCTTACCGGTCACGCCCAAGCTGGCGAAATCGTTGACCGCCTTGTTGCCATCACTTGGGAACACGGTGCCGCCGGAAGCAGTACCGGTGTAGTTACCGTGATTTTCACGGCTTGAGTCCAGACGTACGCCGTACAGGCCGATGGCATCAAGACCGAAGCCTACAGTGCCCTGGGTAAAGCCGGAGATGAAGCGCAGGTCGAAGCCTTGGCCCCATTCAGCGTTTTTGCTGCGGGTGTTGGACGTTCTCGAAGGAACGCCATCACGGTTGTCGGTATTGATATAAAAGTTGCGCAGGCCAAGAGTGACCTTGCTGTCGTCGATAAAACCTGCGGCGCCTGCTTGTTGAGCGATTGCCCCCAAAGCTACGGCCAACGCCAATGTTGACTTCTTCATGTACCGCTCCTCTCATTTCTAATTTTTGTATTTCTTAGGTCTCGGGTCTGACGCCCTTGATCCACAGATGCGCGATTAGCGCCGGATAGTGACTGACAAGTCAATCGTAACCTTGTGTGTCTACTACTTTCGTCTAACCGCAGTTGATTTGGTCCCTGCAGGGTAATGAGTTTTTCATACACCCAAAAAGAATTGTTTCATTCTTTTTAATACGATTCAGGAATAAGGCTTTCCATGGGGCAGTCAAGCCGTTGAGGCAGTACCGCTCCATAAGGTTGTTCCTGAAGAGTATGTCTCTACGTTTTTTTAGATCGTTTTGTGTTGACCAAATGGGGTCATACGTCACTCACGATCAAAAACGCGACGCCATCATGGCCAAACGCACATCATTCCGTCAATTTGTTACAGTTTTTGTATCGATGAAACTTTTCTGCCGTCCCGCTAATGCACCTCACCGTACCTGGCGATAATGTCACTTTGATGTCAGTTGTGTGGATAATTCTGCAAACCCGGCGAGTGGCATCATTGCACCCGGCCCGGATGCAAGACTCGCCAAAGTGACAGGCGAGAGGATTGCCCCCTCGCCGCTTCAGGCTTACAACGCCTTTTCGAAAATCTTCGAATTACGCTGATAGTTGTACAACGACGCCCGCGCCGACGGCAGGCGGTCGACCGTACTCGGTACAAAACCACGCTCGCGAAACCAGTGGGCCGTACGGGTGGTCAGCACGAACAACGTCTTCAAACCCTGGGCACGGGCACGGGTCTCGATACGCTCCAGCAGTTCATCACCGCGACCGCCATGGCGGTACTCCGGGTTCACGGCCAGGCACGCCAGCTCGCCTGCGTCTGAGTCGGCGATCTGATACAGCGCCGCACAGGCGATGATCATGCCTTCACGTTCCACCACGCTGAACTGCTCGATTTCCCGCTCCAGCACTTCCCGGGAACGGCGCACCAGAATCCCCTGCTCTTCGAGCGGGCTGATCAGGTCCAGCAGACCGCCAACATCTTCAATCGCCGCTTCGCGCACCAGCTCGAACTGTTCCTGGGCCACCAGCGTACCGCCGCCGTCCCGGGTGAACAGCTCGGTCAGCAAGGCGCCATCTTCGGCATAACTGACAATATGGCTGCGGCCTACGCCGCCACGGCACGCCTCGGCTGCCGCGTCCAACAGTTCGGCCTGGTAGTTGTTGCCCAGGCGTTGCAAGTGCGCGGGCACCTGTTGCGGCCGCAGCTCACGCACCAGCCGGCCGTGTTCGTCAATCAGGCCAAGGTCGGCGCCGAACAGCAGCAGCTTGTCTGCGCCAAGGTCGATGGCGGCGCGGGTGGCGACGTCTTCGCAGGCGAGGTTGAAGATTTCACCGGTGGGCGAGTAACCCAACGGCGACAGCAGCACGATGGAACGCTCGTCCAGCAGGCGGTTGATACCCTTGCGGTCGACGCGGCGCACTTCGCCGGTGTGGTGATAGTCGACGCCTTCAAGCACACCGATCGGGCGCGCGGTCACCAGGTTGCCGCTGGCCACCCGCAGGCGCGAGCCTTGCATCGGCGAGGAGGCCATGTCCATGGACAGCCGCGCTTCGATGGCGATACGCAGATGGCCGACGGCGTCGATCACACACTCAAGCGTCGCGGCATCGGTGATGCGCAAGCCTTCGTGGTAAGCCGGGGTCAGGCCGCGGGCGGCGAGGCGGGTTTCGATTTGCGGACGCGAACCGTGGACCAGCACCAGACGCACGCCCAGGCTGTGGAGCAGCACCAGGTCGTGGACGATATTGCCGAAGTTCGGATGTTCCACACCATCGCCCGGCAGCATGACCACAAAGGTGCAGTCGCGGTGGGCATTGATGTAAGGCGAAGCGTGACGAAGCCAATTGACGTATTCGGGCATAAACCTGGGCCTGTAATAAAAAGCAGCCAAAAAGGGATGAATCATGAAAACGCACAGCGGGCTGTTGGTTATCGTCGGAACAGGCTTGGCGACACGCTCGCTCTCCTTCTATGTACGGATGGGCAGGGGTTAATTTATGCAGGTGTCAGGCAGTAATGTTGAATCAGTTCCCGCAATAGACGCACTGTAGGCGTCAAGCGTGACATTTCAAGGTACTCGCCGGGCTGGTGGGCGCAGGCGATATCGCCAGGGCCGAGCACCAGGGTCTCGCAACCAAGGCGCTGAAGATAAGGCGCTTCGGTGCCGAACGCTACTGCTTCGGCGCGATGACCGGTAAGTCGTTCAGCCACCCGCACCAACTCGGCATCCTCGGCCTGCTCGAACGGCGGTACTTCGGGGAACAACGGCGCGTAGTCGATCTTCACCTTATGCCGCTCGGCCAGGGGTTCAAGCTTCTGCCGGATGGCCGCGCGCAGCACTTGGGGATCCATGCCGGGCAAGGGCCGCAGGTCGAATTCCAGGGAGCATTGGCCGCAAATGCGGTTGGGGTTATCGCCGCCGTGAATGCAGCCGAAGTTCATGGTCGGTTGCGGCACACTGAACTGCGGGTTGCGGTATTCGCGCTGCCAGGCCAGGCGCAGGCCACGCAGCTCGCCGATGGCGTCGTGCATGGCTTCGAGCGCGCTGTGGCCCAGGCTTGGATCCGACGAATGGCCGCTGCGCCCAAGAATATCGATGCGCTCCATCATCACGCCTTTGTGCAGGCGGATGGGTTTGAGGCCAGTCGGCTCGCCGATCACCGCCGCGCGACCTAAAGGACGGCCCGCCTCGGCCAGCGCACGGGCGCCGGCCATGGAGCTTTCTTCATCGCAGGTGGCAAGGATCAGCAGCGGTTGCTTGAAGGGTTGGTCCAGCAACGGCTGGACGGCTTCGATCACCAGGGCGAAAAAACCTTTCATGTCACAGCTGCCCAGTCCTACCCAGCGGCCGTCGACTTCCGTCAGCTTCAGCGGATCGGTCTGCCATAGCGCGCCGTCGTACGGCACGGTGTCGCTGTGCCCCGCCAACACCAGGCCGCCGGGGCCCGTGCCGAAACTGGCCAGCAGATTGAATTTGCCGGGGCTGACCTGCTGGATATCGCAGGCAAAGCCCAAGTCCCCCAGCCAGGTGGCGAGCAAATCGATCACCGGGCGGTTGGATTGGTCGAGAGAAGCCTGGGTACAACTGACCGAAGGCGCGGCAATCAGCGCGGCGAATTGTTCTTTCATGGACGGTAAAGGCATGCGCGGTCTCTCAACTTCCCGGATGAACCCCATCATAGAGCCATCTGCACGACACAATAAACCGTTGCGGCGCGTTGCCGGGCTCAGTCCTGTACACTGCACGGCCTTGGCAGCCACTCATTTCCCCGGCTGCGCTCCCGATCCTGGATTTTCCGGCCATGCAGAAAGAAACCGAAATCAAGCTCCGCGTCAGCCGCGAAACCCTCGCCGCGCTGCGTGAGCACCCGTTACTGAAAAAACGCAACAAAAGTGGCTGGGAACGCCGTGAGTTGATGAACCAGTACTTCGACACCCCGGAACGCGACCTGGCCCAGGCCAAAGTGGCCCTGCGCCTGCGCAAAGACGGCGACGAAGTGATCCAGACCCTCAAGACCCGTGGCCAGAGCGTTGCCGGCTTGTCGGAACGCAATGAGTACAACTGGGACCTGGCCAAAGCCAAGCTCGACGTGAAGAAGCTCGACGGCGAATGCTGGCCAGAGCAACTGGCCGAGCTGGACAAAAAGACCCTCAAGCCGATCTTCACCACCGATTTCGTCCGCGAACGCGCCGAAATTGCCTGGGGCCGCGGCAAGGCCAAGGTGGTGATCGAAGCCGCCCTGGACCTCGGCCACGTGGTCGCCGGCAAGCAGAAAGAAGAAATCTGCGAACTGGAACTGGAACTGCGCGAAGGCGACCCGGCCGCCCTGCTGGAGCTGGCCGCTGAACTGGCCGCAACCCTGGCCCTGATGCCGTGCGATATCAGCAAGGCTGAGCGTGGCTATCGCCTGTTCGACGCCAACAGCTATTCCCTGAGCTTGCCAACGCCGGTGCTGCACGCTGAAATGCCGCTGGACGACGCGTTTGCCGCCGTCATGTGGCACCTGTTGGGCAGCAGCCAGCGCCTGGCCGAGCAATACCGTTTCAATGGCCACTGGCGTCTGCTGCAAGACTGGGTAGAAAACCTCGGCGAACTGCGTGCCCTGCTCGGCAGCCTCGGCCAGGCCGCGCCACGCCAATCCACCAGCGAACTGCGCGCCGCACTGGACGCCTTGCTGGAAGACTGGCGCCCGCTGGTCCAGGCGGGTGACGACGATGAAGACATCCGCAAGGCCGCGCCAGAACAGTTCGCTGAAGAACTGGAAGACGTGCGCTGGGGCCTCTTCTCGCTGACCACTTCCCGCTGGCTGCTGGCCCGTACCTGGGCAGCGGAGCGCAACGTGCGTGGCAATCGCCAGGGCGCTGCACAGCTCGCCAATTGGCTGCCGCGCCTGCTGGCCGACGACGCCGTCGCCCTGCAACTGCCGCGCTACCAGCAACAGCCGGAAGACCTGGCCGAGCAACTGCCGCGTATCGAACGCATCCTGGCCTGGCTGCACCATGCACGCCAAGTGCTGGATATCGCCGAGCTGGACCGTTTGTATGGCGAGCTGAACAAGCTGGCGCACCTGGCCAACCAGCCGATTACCGATGAGTCGCTGGATGCGCGGATGCATCAAGCAATCGCGGTGTATCAGAATCGCGCCTGGAAGACCCTGCTGCGCCTGTAAACCCCTTGTGGCGAGGGAGCTTGCTCCCGCTGGGCTGCGTAGCAGCCCCTAATCCTGGGATCACGCTCCCTCGCCACTAAAATCAGGCCATGACAACTATCAGCGCAACACCGGCAAACTCGTGGTGGACTTGATCTCCGACAAGGCCACTATCGAGTTGACCTCCTGAATCCCCGGCACCATCGAGAGTTTTTCGAAGAAAAACCGCTCATACGCTTCAATGTCCGACGTGACGATACGCAGTAAAAAGTCCACCGCCCCCATCAGCACATAACATTCCAACACTTCCGGAAAACCGCGAATCGCCTCGGTGAATTCAGTGAAGTTGGAACGTCCGTGGGCGTTGAGTTTCACCTCGGCAAAGATCTGCGTGTTGAGGCCGATTTTTTTGCGGTCCAGCAGGGTGACCTGGCCGCGGATCACACCCTCCTCTTTCAGCCGCTGAATCCTGCGCCAGCACGGCGACTGCGACAGGCCGACCTGCTCGGCAATCTGCGCGCTGGAGAGCGAAGCGTCTTCCTGCAACAGCGCCAGGATGCGCCGGTCGTACACGTCCAACTCACTGTGCATAGAAATACCCATTAATCGTACTTTACGGAATTGAATGATTCTCTTATAAGCCAATACGGGCTTTTTTAGATAAGAAATCTCCTGCGCCGCATGTAAAAATTTCTCCAGTCGAATCCGGAGAATCATCATGCACGTCGTCGAATCCGCCAGCCCCGCCCCACGCGTCGATGCCTGGGCCGTCAGCAATGCTCACTGCCAGGCGCACTATCAAATCCTCGCCGAGGCTGAACCCGATGTGTTGTGCAGGGTGCTCAACTATTTTGCCCTGCAGTTCCTGGTTCCTCGCCAGGTGAACGTGCAGCGCGAAGACGACCTGTTGGCGATCGATATCGTGATGGACGGCCTGAGCTGGCATCGGGCCCAAGTGATCGGCGAAAAACTTCGTAACCTGATCAGTGTGTGCTCGCTGGAACTGCAACCGGCTGATACTGCGCGGCCTCTGGCGGTAAAGGCAGCCGGTCAGTAAAAGCCTGCAATAAACCCCGGAAGCCGAAGCGCAACGGGTGACTAGCCTGAGGTCTACGCCTAACCGTTGCCCAGGAACGTCATCATGTCCGTTGCGCCAAACACCCAGGATCGCTGGCTGGAAATCCATCAGTTGTTGCCTGCCCTGATCGACCAGGGCCTGGTGCCTGCCAACCTGATCGTTCCGGCGAACAGCGAGCTGCATCCCCTGGAATGCATTGCCAGCCATGGGCCGTCCCTGGAAATGCTGACCGAATGGCTCGCCCGTCACTGTGGGCAGGCTTACCTGCGTATCGACCCGTTGAAAATCGATGTCGCCGCAGTGGTGCCGCTGATGTCGTACGCCTTTGCCCAGCGGCACAGGATCCTCGCGGTGGCGGTCGATGGCGGCAGCGTTACAGTCGCCAGCGCCCAGCCCTACGTGACCAGCTGGGAATCTGGCCTGGCCCAAGTGTTGAAACGCTCCATCAAGCGCGTGGTGGCCAACCCTGAGGACATTCAACGCTGCACCGTGGAGTTTTATCGGCTGGCGAAATCGGTCAACGGCGCTATTGATCAAAAAACGTCCAGCGCTCCCAACATCGAGCAACTCCTCAACATTGGCGCCAGCGACCAGGAACCCGACGCCAATGACGCGCACATCGTCAATATCGTCGACTGGCTGTTGCAGTACGCCTTCGGCCAACGGGCCAGTGATATCCATATCGAACCCGGTCGCGACCAGGGCCGCGTGCGTTTTCGCATTGATGGGCTGCTGCACGACGTCTATCAATTCCCGTCCCAAGTGACGATGGCAGTGGTCAGCCGCCTGAAAAGTCTCGGGCGGATGAACGTGGCGGAAAAACGCAAACCCCAGGACGGCCGGGTGAAGACCAAAAGCCCGGCGGGCGGTGAAGTGGAACTGCGCCTGTCGACCTTGCCCACGGCCTTCGGCGAAAAGCTGGTGATGCGAATTTTCGATCCTCAGGTGCTGCACAAGGATTTCCAGCAACTGGGGCTCTCCGACGACGACCTGCAACGCTGGCAATCCATGACCGTCCAGGCCAACGGCATCATCCTGGTCACCGGGCCCACCGGTTCGGGCAAGACCAGCACCCTCTACACCACGCTCAAGCAACTGGCCACCCGCGAGGTCAACCTGTGCACCGTCGAAGACCCGATCGAGATGGTCGAGCCGGCCTTCAACCAGATGCAGGTCCAACCCAACATCGACCTGACCTTCGCCAGCGGCATCCGTGCCCTGATGCGCCAGGATCCGGACATCATCATGATCGGCGAGATTCGCGACCTGGAAACCGCAGAAATGGCGATCCAGGCCGCCCTGACCGGGCACCTGGTGCTGTCGACGCTGCACACCAACGATGCACCCGGCGCCATCAGTCGCTTGCTGGAACTGGGCATTCCTCATTACCTGATCAATGCGACATTGCTGGGAGTGATGGCCCAGCGTCTGGTGCGTCTGTTGTGCCCGCACTGCAAGCAGCCTGCCGGGCAGGTCTATCAGGCCGTGGGTTGTGGGGAATGTCGGGAAAGTGGTTATCGAGGACGGGCCGGGATCTACGAGATCATGCTGATGAACGACCGCCTCAAGGCTCTTATCACCCCGGGCACCGACCTCCAGGCCTTGCGCCGCGCGGCCCTTGACCAAGGCATGTGCAGCTTGCGGTCTGCTGGTACGCGCAAGGTAATGGCAGGGCTGACGACGATGGAAGAGGTGCTGCGAGTGACGCCTGGGGATTCAGAAACAAATCCTTTGATTGATGGGCCGGTAAACCGTTCTTATCCGTGACAACACCGTTACAATCGGAAAAACCTCGCTTTACCGCCCACACCAGACAAGGAATCGTTATGCAGATCGGAACCGTACTGCTTCTTTTTGTAGGCTTGGCCGTCGCCATACTGTTCATGGGCTTCAAGGTCGTTCCGCAGGGTTACCAGTGGACGGTCGAGCGCTTCGGCCGCTACACCAACACCCTCAAGCCGGGCCTGAACATCATTATCCCGGTCATGGACCGTATCGGTCGCAAGATCAACGTGATGGAAAGCGTGCTGGATATTCCACCCCAGGAAGTCATCACCGCCGACAACGCCACGGTGCAGATCGACGCCGTGTGCTTCTTCCAGGTGGTCAATACCGCCCAGGCCGCCTACGAGGTGAACAACCTCGAACACGCCATCCGCAACCTGCTGCAAACCAACATCCGTACTGTGCTCGGCTCCATGGAGCTGGATGCAATGCTCAGCCAGCGTGACGGCATCAACGAAAAACTGCTGCGCACCGTCGACGAAGCCACCGCACCGTGGGGCATCAAGATCACCCGGATCGAGATCAAGGACATCAGCCCGCCTGCCGACCTGATGGCCGCCATGTCCGGCCAGATGAAGGCCGAGCGGATCAAGCGTGCACAGATCCTCGAAGCCGAAGGCCTGCGAGCCTCCGCGATCCTGACCGCCGAAGGCAAGAAGCAGGCGCAGATTCTTGAGGCCGAAGGTGGTCGTCAGGCGGCGTTCCTGGAATCCGAAGCCCGTGAGCGTCAGGCCGAAGCTGAAGCCCGCGCCACTCAAGTGGTATCGGAGGCGATCGCCACCGGTAACGTGCAGGCCATCAACTACTTTGTCGCCCAGAAATACATCGACGCACTGGGCAAGCTGGCCTCGGCCAACAACAGCAAGGTGATCCTGATGCCGCTGGAAGCCAGCCAGGTGATTGGCGCCGTCGGTGGTATCGGCGAGATCGTCAAGGCAACCTTCGACAACAAGAAAGCCTGAGGCACGCGCCATGTGGGAATTCCTGCAGCACCTGTCGTTTTGGGACTGGCTGGCACTGGGCACGGTGCTGTTGATCCTTGAAGTGTTCGGTGCCGGCGGTTATCTGCTGTGGATGGGCATCGCCGCGGCAGCCGTGGGCGTGATCAAATTCCTGATCCCGAGCCTGGGCCTCGAATGGCAACTGCTGCTGTTCGCGGTGTTATCGATCCTGACGGCGGTGTACTGGTGGCGACGCCAACGTAGCAGCGCCAAAGTCAGCGACCAGCCAGGGCTGAACATGCGCGGTTCGGAGCTGATCGGCCGCACCTTTGTGGTGCATCAGGCCATTATCGAGGGACGTGGCAAGATCAAGGTTGGGGACGGTGTCTGGATGGCATCCGGGCCTGACGCGCCGGTTGGGGCACACGTACGTGTCACTGGTCAGGAAGGCGTGATTTTGCAGGTTGAAACTGTTTAGTCATCCATGGAACTCGACTGGGCTATCTACAATCAAACTGTTCAGATAACCCAGTCGGAGTCACCCATCATGCGTCTAAAATATGCTGTCGCAACCCTCGCTGTGCTTTCCCTTCCTGTCGGTTCAGCCATGGCCGACAGCTTCTGGCGTAATGTCATCTCATCGGGTGCCACCACCGGCTCGACGTACCTGACCTTCAAGGACCACAAAATGGTGGTCGCCGCCCAGGACGACGCCGGTAGCTTCGTCGCCAGCGACGGCAGCATCCGTGGCCCGTACCTGGAAGCTGCGATGCAGAAGGTGCGCGCTGATAACCCTGGCCTCAAGGCCACGGATATGGACCTGGCCAACGCTATCCTGGCGAAAAACGCCATTGCTTCCGAGTAATACCGCCGCATAAAAAATGCCGCTCTTCGAGAGCGGCATTTTTTTGCCCCGCCTTCCTACACCCGACGCTGACGATTCAGGATTTGATCAGGAAAACTCCTGTCGAGCGGCCCGTCCCCCCAGCAACAAGCTATCGACTCCCTTTTTAGATCAAGTGAATCGATGACCATGCAAAAACTCTCCTGCGCCCTGCTGCTTGCCGCGATCGTCACCCCTTACGCCCAGGCAGAAGGTTGGTACGGGTCGGCAAAGCTCAACAGCGCCCGCCAGAATCTCTCAAGCTCCCTGTTGACCAGCCCACGGGTAACCCACCGGGTAGAAGCGCCAGACAACAGCAAGACATTCACCGGTTCATTTGCCGTGGGTTATGCCTTGGCTGATGGCTGGCGCGTTGAAGGTGAATACACCATGCCCAGCCAATCGAACTACAAATCCCGTTGGGCACCGTTCAATGCCAACGTCAACAGCCTGCAGACCGACAGCCAGCGCTTGATGCTCAACGGTTATAAAAATATCCCGATCAACGAGTGGCTGTCGTTCTACGGCATGGCAGGGGTGGGCCTGGCCCAAATTGACGCCAATGGCTATCAGGCCAACGAAACCCGTCGCTTCGCCAGCCATCGCCAACACAACTTCGCCTACAGCGTGGGCCTGGGGCTGGATGCCAAGGTCAGCAAAACCCTGACCCTGGGCACCGGCTGGCGTTACGTGGACATGGGCAGGATCGAAACCGGCTACAACACGTTCGCAAACCGGATAAATGCCCTGGACGAACAGCTCAAAGGCAAGCTCAAGGAACAGAATGTGTTTCTTGAGGCACGCGTCGCCTTCTGACACCGATGCTGAAAATGCCGCTCCCAAGGCGGCATTTTTGTTTAAGGGGGGACGATTCATTCACAGGCGACAGGCTATATTCAGTCGAGCCGTGCAACCATGCGCGGCATTGATATGCTTTTTTCTCAGCGCCTTTCTGAAACGGATGCCTTCAACGTCATGAGCCAACTGCCCTTTCTGCCGTTCTCCAAGCCCACCATTGATGAAGCCACTATCTCGGCGGTGGGCGACGTACTGCGCTCCGGCTGGATCACCAGCGGGCCGAAAGTGCAGGCGTTCGAAGCGCAGTTGTCGGAATACTTTGGCGGGCGCCCGGTGCGCACCTTCAACTCGGGCACCTGCACCATGGAGATCGCCTTGCGCATCGCCGGAATCGGCCCTGGAGATGAAGTCATCACCACCCCGATTTCGTGGGTCGCCACGGCCAACGTGATTCTGGAAGTCGGCGCCACGCCAGTGTTCGCTGATATCGACCCGGTTACCCGCAATATCGACCTGGCCCAGGTGGAAGCCGCGATCACGCCGCGCACCAAGGCGATCATCCCGGTGTACCTGGCCGGTCTGCCACTGGACATGCCATTGCTCTACGCGCTGGCCAACAAGTACAACCTGCGCATCGTCGAAGACGCCGCCCAGGCCTTGGGCTCCAGCTGGGATGGCCAGCGCATTGGCGCTACCGGCGATTTCGTGTCGTTCAGCTTCCAGGCGAACAAGAACATCACGTCATCCGAAGGCGGCTGCCTGGTGTTGAACAACGCTGAAGAAGCGCGCCTGGCAGAAAAATATCGCCTGCAAGGCGTGACCCGCACCGGCTTCGACGGCCTGGACGTGGATGTACTCGGCGGCAAGTTCAACATGACCGACATCGCAGCGGCCATCGGCTTGGGCCAATTCGCCCATATCGAGAAGATCACTGCCCATCGCCAGGAGCTGGCGCGGCACTATTTCGAATGCTTCGGCAGTGATTTTGAAGAAGAGTACGGCGCGCAATTGCCACCGGCAGACTTCGAAAACAGCAACTGGCACCTGTTCCAACTGGTACTGCCGGAGCGCCAGGACGGGTTGCCGGCACGCGCCACGTTCATGGAGCAGATGCAGGCCCACGGCGTCGGCATTGGCTATCACTACCCGCCGATCCACCTGCTGAGCTTGTACAAGGCGCAGGGGTTCAAGGAAGGCATGTTTCCGGTAGCGGAAAAAGTGGGGCGCTTGATTGTGTCGTTGCCGATGTTCACGGCGATGACGAAGGCGGATGTAGAGCGTTCGGTAGCGGCAGTCAAAGCGGTATTGAAGCGCTGATAAAACCTTAGCGGGAGCCGATTGCCGGCTCCCGCAGCAGGATCACTCGCCGATGGCAGCCTTGTAACCGGCAGCATCCAGCAGCTTGTCCAGCTCAGCCGGGTTGCTTGGCTTGAGCTTGAAGATCCAGGCGCCGTAAGGGTCGGAGTTCAACAGCTCTGGCTCGCCGCTCAAGGCGTCGTTCACCGCGATCACTTCGCCAGCAATTGGCGAGTAGATATCTGAAGCGGCCTTAACCGATTCAACTACACCCGCCTGCTGAGTCGCCTCAAATACGTTGCCGACTTCGGTCAACTCGACGAACACCACATCCCCCAATGCTTCCTGGGCATGGTCCGAGATCCCGACGGTCACGGTGCCGTCAGCTTCCAGACGGGCCCATTCGTGACTTTCGGCAAAACGCAGGTCGGCAGGGATATCGCTCATAGTCTGTGTCCTCAAGAAAAAATGTCAGCGGCCATTGGCCCGCCGGAAAAGTTAAATCAATGTTTTGCCATGACGCACGAAGGTCGGTTTGACCACCCGAACCGGGTACCACTTGCCGCGGATTTCCACCTCGGCCCGGTCAGCAGTCGCCGACGGCACACGCGCCAGGGCAATGGATTTGCTTAGCGTAGGAGAGAAACTACCACTGGTGATCTCTCCTTCGCCAACATTGGCGATACGAACCACCTGATGAGCGCGTAAAACCCCGCGCTCCTCCAGTACCAGGCCGACCAGCTTGGACTTCACGCCCGCAGCCTTTTCGGCTTCCAGGGCGGCGCGGCCGATGAAATCGCGCTCGGCCGGCTCCCAGGCGATGCTCCAGGCCATGTTGGCTGCCAGGGGCGAAACGTCCTGATGAATATCCTGACCGTAGAGGTTCATGCCGGCCTCAAGGCGCAGCGTGTCGCGGGCGCCGAGGCCGATGGGCGAAATACCTGCGCCCACCAGATCGTTGAAAAACGCCGGGGCCTGGTTGGCCGGAAGGACAATTTCCAGGCCGTCTTCACCGGTATAACCGGTGCGTGCAATAAACCAGTCGCCGTCGGCAAAACCTTCAAAGGGCTTGAGCTGGTGAATCAAGGTGGCGCGTGATTGGGTGACCAGTTCGGCGATCTTTTGCCGGGCATGGGGGCCCTGAATAGCGAGCATGGCCAATTCGGGCCGCTCGTGGATCTGGGCCTGAAAGCTGCCGAGCCGGGCCTGCATCCAGGCCATGTCCTGGTCGCGGGTGGCAGCGTTGACCACCAGCCGGTAACCGGTCTCGGTGCGGTACACGATCATGTCGTCCACCACGCCGCCCTGCTCGTTGAGCATGGCGCTGTACAACGCACGGCCGCAGCCGTGCAGTCGGTCAACATCATTGGCCAGCAGATGCTGAAGCCATTCCTTGGCCTGGGGGCCTTTGATATCGATCACGGTCATATGGGATACATCAAACACCCCGCAGTCGCGTCGCACCTGATGGTGTTCCTCAACCTGCGAGCCGTAGTGCAACGGCATATCCCAACCGCCAAAATCGACCATTTTCGCGCCAAGGGCGAGATGCAGGTCATACAGAGGCGTGCGCTGTCCCATGGGTTTCTCCTTCCGGGCGTGGCGAAGGTGCGGACGGTCGCCGTTCGGGCCGCACGCCTTGAAATACAAGGCCTGTAGCCGCGTTCAGCAACCCGATCTGAAAGATCGACCGCACCGAATGCCGCGCATTGTAGCCTCATGCCGTAGGACTGGCACCTAACCGATTCGTCTCGCCGAACGTCGGATCAACCCGATGACCGGTAACAGGCCCACCAACACCAGGGTCAAGGCCGGCAGCGAAGCCCGCGCCCACTCCCCTTCACTGGTCATCTCGAAAATCCGGACCGCCAGTGTGTCCCAGCCGAACGGGCGCATCAGCAGGGTGGCGGGCATTTCCTTGAGCACATCGACAAACACCAGCAACGCCGCGCTCAGGGTGCCCGGCAGCAAAAGCGGCAGATACACTTTGCAAAACAGTCGCGGCCCGCTGACGCCCAGGCTGCGGGCGGCTTCCGGCAAGGACGGGCGGATTCGCGCCAGGCTGTTTTCCAGCGGCCCGTAGGCCACCGCAATGAAGCGCACCAGATACGCCAGCAGCAAGGCCGACAAACTGCCCAGTAACAGCGGTTTGCCGGCGCCCCCCAGCCAGCCTGATACCGGGATCACCAACTCACGATCCAGGTAGCTGAACGCCAACATGATCGACACCGCCAGCACCGAGCCCGGCAGCGCGTAACCCACGTTGGCCAGGCTGATGCCGGAGCGGATGGCCCGAGTGGGCGCCAAACGATGGGCGAACGCCAGCACCAGGGCCACGCTGACGGTGATCAGGGCCGCCATACCACCGAGGTAGAGGGTATGGACGATCAAGCCGGCGTAGCGCTCGTCCAGATCGAAGCGACCCCGCTGCCAGAACCAAGCCACCAGTTGCAGCATCGGAATCACGAACGCGCAGGCGAATACCAAGCCGCACCAACCGCTGGCCAACGCCGCCTTGAACCCGCGCAGGTGGTACAGCGCCTTGCCGCGAGGTCGCTCGTTGCTGGGTCGGCTGGCACCCCGGGCACGGCGCTCGCCGTACAGCACCAGCATCACCACCAGCAGCAACAGGCTGGCCAGTTGCGCAGCACTGGAGAGGCTGAAAAAGCCGTACCAGGTCTTGTAGATGGCGGTGGTAAAGGTGTCGAAGTTGAACACCGAGACGGCGCCAAAATCTGCCAACGTCTCCATCAGCGCCAAGGCCACACCCGCACCGATGGCCGGGCGCGCCATGGGCAGGGCCACACGCCAGAACGCTTGCCACGGTGACTGCCCCAATACCCGCGCCGCTTCCATCAGGCCTTTGCCCTGGGCGAGAAACGCGGTGCGCGCCAACAGGTAGACGTAGGGATAGAACACCAGCATTAGCACGATGATCACGCCGCTGGTGGACCGTACGCGAGGCAGGCGCAACCCCGTGCCGAACCATTCGCGCAGCAGGGTTTGCACCGGACCGGAGAAGTCCAGCAAGCCAACGAAGACGAAGGCGAGCACATAGGCAGGAATCGCGAAAGGCAGCATCAACGCCCAGTCCAGCCAGCGCCGGCCGGGGAATTCGCAGAGGCTGGTCAGCCAGGCCAGGCTGACACCCAGCAGCGTAACGCCCACACCGACGCCCAGCACCAGGGTCAAGGTGTTGCCCAGCAGGCGTGGCATCTGGGTTTCCCACAGGTGGGACCAGATCTGGTGATCGATGCTCTGCCACGACAGCAACAGCACGCTCAGCGGCAGCAGCACCAGGGCGGCGACGGTGAAGACCGGCAGGTACCAGCGGCGTTGGGCGGGATGGGCCAAAGGTTAATTCTCAGAGAATGAATAGCTTGAAGCCACCGCTAACCAATGTGGGAGCGGCTTGTGTGGGAGCGGGCTTGCTCGCGAAAGCGGCGTGTCAGTCAACGCACAGGTGACTGATACACCGTCTTCGCGAGCAAGCCCGCTCCCACACAAGCCCGCTCCCACATTTAGATCGGCGGTGCCTTACAAATTGTATCTAGTTCCAGCCAGCCCGATCCATCAAGCGAATCGCCTCGGCCTGACGCTTGCCCGCCACTTCCACCGGCAACGTATCGGCCACAAACTTGCCCCAGGTCGCGACTTCAGCCGACGGCGGCACGGCCGGGTTGGCCGGGAATTCCTGGTTCACATCCGCAAAAATCTTCTGCGCTTCCGGTGTAGTCATCCATTCAACCAGCGCCTTGGCCGCTTCCGGGTGCGGTGCATGCTTGGTCAAGCCGATGCCCGACAGGTTGACGTGCACCCCACGGTCGCCCTGGTTGGGCCAGAACAGTTTCACCGCCAGGTCCGGCTTCTGCTTGTGCAGGCGGCCGTAGTAATAGGTGTTGACGATACCGACGTCGCACTGCCCGGCATTGATCGCCTCGAGCACGGCGATGTCATCGGAGAACACGTCGGTGGACAGGTTGTTGACCCAACCCTTGACGATTTCTTCGGTCTTGGCCGCGCCGTGGGTTTCGATCAGGGTGGCGGTCAGCGACTGGTTGTAGACCTTCTTCGCAGTGCGCAGGCACAGGCGGCCTTCCCATTGCTTGTCGGCCAGCGCCTCGTAGGTGGTCAGGTCGCCCGGCTTCACGCGATCCGTCGAGTAGGCGATGGTCCGCGCGCGCAGGCTCAAGCCGGTCCAGGCATGGGCCGAAGAGCGGTATTGAAGGGGGATATTCTTGTCGATCACCGCAGAGGTGAACGGTTGCAGGATGCCCATCTGCTCGGCCTGCCAGAGGTTGCCGGCATCGACGGTGAGCAGCAGGTCGGCGGCGGCGTTTTCACCTTCGGCCTTGATGCGCTGCATCAGCGGCGCTTCCTTGTCGGTGATGAACTTCACCTGCACGCCGGTCTTTTTGGTGTAGGCGTCGAACACCGGCTTGATCAATTCGTCGATGCGCGAGGAGTAGACCACGACCTCATCGGCCGCCTGCACGGTGGTGCTGCCGATCAGGGTGAGTGCCAGGGCAGTCAGGAGGCGCTTGGGTGCCAACATGGGTGCGGTCTCTCATTTGCGAAAAGAGGGCAAATGATAAGGACTCACATTTGGTAACGCTCGACGGAGCCGTTACCAAATGTTGCGCAGCCCCCTCAGGCCTTGGCCAGCTCCGGCAAATCGCCGGACAAGCCCAAGGCCTGACGCACAAACAACGCTTTGGCCTCCGGCATCTGCTCAACCACCTTCAGCCCGGCATTACGCAGCCAGCGCAGCGGCAGTTGATCAGCCTGGAACAACCGCTCGAAGCCTTCCATCGCCGCCATCAGTGCCAGGTTGTGCGGCATGCGCCGGCGCTCGTAACGGCTGAGCACCTTCGCATCCGCC
This sequence comes from Pseudomonas sp. SED1, assembly GCF_034044025.1. NCBI lineage: Bacteria > Pseudomonadati > Pseudomonadota > Gammaproteobacteria > Pseudomonadales > Pseudomonadaceae > Pseudomonas > Pseudomonas sp. SED1. Next base: position 36,885 of record NZ_JAXCIS010000229.1, on the reverse strand, counting down.
AGGCGCTCACCGCGCTCGTTGGCGGCCAACAACACCTCGGCCAGCACCGCCGCATCGAGGAAGCCCAGGTTCACGCCCTGCCCCGCCAACGGATGAATGACGTGGGCCGCATCGCCAATCAATGCCAGGCCCTCGGCGACGTAACGCTTGGCATGGCGCTGGCGCAACGGCACGCACACCCGTGGATCGGCGCTTACCACGGTGCCCAGGCGTCCTTCGAAGGCGAGTTCCAGCTCACGGCAGAAGCTTTCATCGTCCAGCGCCATCAAGCGCTCGGACTCACTCGGGGTGGTCGACCAGACGATCGAACACCAGTCTTCCTGCCCATCGCGCACCAGCGGCAAAAACGCCAGCGGGCCGTTGTCGGTAAAACGTTGCCATGCCGTGCGCTGATGCGACTGACTGCTGCGCACACTGGTGACGATGGCGTTGTGCAAATAATCCCACTCACGGGTGGCGGTGCCGGTCAGACGGCGCACGGCCGAGTTGGCGCCGTCCGCCGCGACCACCAGCGGCGCGCGCAAGGTGCGGCCATCAGCCAGGGTCAGCAGCCAGTCATCGCCGGAGCGGCGCATCTGTTCCAGGCGCGCGTTGGCCAGCAACCCGAGGTCGCAGTCGTGCAGGCGATCGAGCAAGGCGTCCTGAACCACACGGTTTTCGACGATATGCCCAAGCACCTCGGCATGCACACTGGCTGCCGAGAAGTGAATCTGCCCGGTGCCGCTGCCGTCCCACACCTGCATCTCGCCATAAGGGCTGGCACGTCGCTCGACAATGCCGTCCCACACGCCGAGGCGTTCGAGGATGCGTTGGCTGGCGGCCGACAGGGCGCTCACCCGCGGCTCGAACGCGGCGTCCGGGTCGAACGGTTTGACGCTCAGCGGGCTGCCGTCCAGCAGCAGCACCTGCAGGCCACTGCCCTGCAACGCCAGCGCCAGGGCGCTTCCGACCATTCCGGCCCCGACAATCAGCACATCTGCGCGCATGTCCATGCTTTAAGCCTGTCTCGCTTGCGGCTTGCGCCGCACGTAAAGGGTTTTGTCGACCCGCGCCACCAGGGTGCCGGAGCCGTCATGAATCTGCACCTTGAGCTGCGGCAGGTACTTCTCGCCGCCGGCGGTGTGCTGGCGAATCTCGTCCAGCAACGCCTGGTCGATGGAAAATTCGGCAAACACAGGGCCTTTGCCCGGGGAGATGAAATCGATGGCCGCAGCCTTGTCCCAGACAATGTAGTCGCGCCCCAGGTTCTCCATCAGCATCAGCATGTAGAACGGGTCGACCATCGAATACAGGCTGCCGCCAAACTGCGTGCCAACGTAATTACGGTTGTACCAGCCCAGGCCCATGCGCACCTTGACCTCGCGAAAATCGCTGCCGATGTGCAACACCCGAACTCCGGCCCCGAGGTACGGCGGGTACAGGGTCATGATCCAGCGCAACAGCCGCGCCTTGCCCAGGCGTTGGGTCAGCCACTCACGCATCGGGACGGGTACCCAGGCCCATGGCCTGACGCGCAAACCAGCGCTTGGCCGGCGGCAGCAGGTCCAGACCCAGCAACCCCATGTTGCGGCCCAGCGCTACCAACGGTTGCGCACTGCCAAACAGGCGGGTGACTTGGTCGGAAAAACCGACAGTGAGTTTCTGGTCCATGCGCTGGCGCTCGCGATATGCCTGTAAGGTCGCCAGGTCGCCCGGGATCTCAGGCCCGGCCAGCAGCGCCTCGGCCAACGCGTAGGCATCCCGCAGGGACAGGTTGAAGCCTTGACCGGCAATCGGGTGCAGGCTGTGGGCGGCATTACCGAGCACCGCCAGATGGGAGCGCACTTGTTCTTCGGCTTCCACAAGGGTCAACGGGTACAAGTGACGCGCACCGACCTGCTTCAGAGTGCCCAAGCGGTAGCCGAACACACCCTGCAATTCACTGAGGAAGCTGCGATCGTCCAGCTCGGCCAGGCGCTGGGCGTCCATGCCGATGCGGGTCCAGACCAGCGCGCAACGGTTGTCCGGCAACGGCAGCAAGGCCATCGGCCCTTCGTCGGTGAACCGCTCGAACGCCTCGCCGTTGTGAGCTTCGCTTGGGGTGATGTTGGCGATCAGCGCACTCTGGTTGTACGGCCGCTTTTTGACGCCGATGCCCAGTTGCTCGCGCAAGCCGGAGCGGCCGCCATCGGCCAGCACCGCGAGGTCGCACTCCAGCACGGTTTCGTCATTGAGGGTCAGGCGGTAGCCATCGGCAAGCGGCTCCATGCGGGTGACTTCCGCCGGGCAACGCCAGCTGACGACTTCCTTGTCCAGGCCTTGCCACAGGCATTGGCCGAGCCAGACGTTTTCCACCACGTAGCCGAGGGCGGGCACGCCTTCTTCCATGGCCGACAGGCGCGCAGTGGAGAAACGGCCACGGTCCGACACATGAATCTGCTTGATCGGCTCGGCGCGACGGGAGATTTCCTGCCAGACACCCAACCGTTGATAAATCTGCCGAGCGCCAAAGGACAGCGCTGAAGAACGCGCGTCATAACTCGGCTGGTAACTGTCGCCAGGCGCAAACGACTCGATCAGCACGATCTTCCAGCCACGGGCCTTGGCCCCGGCCTGCAACGCCAACGCGAGGCTGGCGCCCACCAGGCCGCCGCCGATAATCGCTAGGTTGACCCGACTCATCGGGCACCCGCCATCAGCGCTTCGATCTCGCCGACGGACTTGGGCACGCCACCGGTCAGAATTTCACAGCCTTGCTTGGTCACCACCACGTCGTCCTCGATGCGTACGCCAATGCCACGCCATTTCTTCGCCACGTTCTGGTTGTCCGGGGAAATGTAGATCCCCGGCTCCACGGTCAGCGCCATGCCGACTTCCAGCACCCGCCACTCGCCGCCTACCTTGTACTCGCCCACATCGTGCACATCCATCCCCAGCCAGTGGCCAGCGCGGTGCATGTAGAAGGCTTTATAGGCTTCGCTGGCGATCAGCTCGTCGACGTCACCCTGCAACAATCCCAGCTTCACCAGCCCGGCGGTGATCACTTGCACCGTCGCCTCATGGGCCTGGTTCCAATGCTTGTTCGGGGCGATTTCGGCAAAGGCAGCTTCCTGGGAAGCCAGCACGATTTCGTAAATCGCCTTTTGCTCAGCCGAAAACTTGCCGCTCACCGGCCAGGTGCGGGTGATGTCGCTGGCGTAGCAGTCGATCTCGCAACCGGCGTCAATCAGCACCAGGTCGCCATCCTTGAGCACCGCGTCATTCTGCTGGTAATGCAGGATGCAGCTGTTGCGCCCCGAGGCGACGATGGAGCCATAGGCCGGCATCTTCGCCCCGCCCTTGCGAAACTCGTAGTCGAGCTCCGCCTCGAGGCTGAACTCATACAACCCGGCGCGGCTGGCCTGCATGGCCCGCACATGGGCCGCGCAGGAAATCCGCGCGGCCTCGCGCATCACCTTCACTTCTGCCGCCGATTTATACAGGCGCATGTCGTGAAGCAGATGATCCAGGGCAACAAATTCATTCGGCGGCTGGGCGCCGAGGTGCGCTTTAGAGCGGATCACGTTGATCCACTCCATCAGATGCCGGTCGAATTCGGCATTGCTGCCCATCGCCGAATACACCCGGTCACGGCCTTCGATCAGGCCGGGCAGGATGTCGTCGATATCGGTAATCGGGAAAGCGTCATCAGCACCGAATTCGCGGATCGCGCCTTCGGTGCCCGCTCGCAGGCCGTCCCACAATTCCCGCTCGGCATTGCGTTCACGGCAGAACAGCACGTACTCGCCGTGCTGGCGGCCGGGCATCAGCACGATCACCGCTTCCGGTTCGGGGAAGCCGCTCAGGTACTGGAAGTCGCTGTCCTGACGATAGACGTGCTCGACGTCACGGTTGCGGATGGCCACCGCAGCCGCCGGCAGAATGGCGATGCTGTTGGGTTCCATCTGCGCCATGAGCGCCTTGCGGCGCCGGGTGTATTCCGCTTTGGGGATATGGATCATGGGCAGATGGGCTTCCTTTCTTAGTGCAGCGACGGCTTGGGTGCAGCGGGCTCAGCCGATTTACGGGTCTCGGTGAACAGCAGCAGCGGCGCGACGCGCAGGTATTCCATGACTTCCATGTAGTCGCTTTCACCGTCTTCGGATTCTTCCAGGGCGTCTTGCACCTGGGAGATGGCGGCCAGGTCTTGCAGCACTTCCTGGGCATCGGTGCTCAGGTCCAGGCCGCCGGCGTTCACGCCAAAACCGTGGAGGAAGCCTTGGCACCATTGGCCCAGCGCGGCGGCGCGCTCGGTGAGCGGCGCGTCATCGGTCGGCAGCAGCAACACGACGGTGACGTCATCACCGGTCAGTTCGCCTTTGACCATCTCTTGCAAGCCGATGAGGGCATTGCGCACGTTTTCGGTGGGCTCGGTTTCCAGCAGCTCGGCGACGTCGGCCAGCCAGTTGTCGGCATCAAAGCCGACACCGGTGCAACTGCGGCCCAGCAGCACGCCGTGCAGCTCGGCAGGCGAGCAAGGATGACCGCTGGAGCTCAGCAGTTTGGAAAAAGCATCGTACGGGGAATTCTGAATGGGCATGGTGAGCTAGGCGCCAGGCGGCGCAATGTCTAGAATGAAGCGCTGTATCCTAGCATCGGCAGACGTACCAAGACTATCGAGGGCGTCAGATCGTTTATCCAGCAGTTGCCATTCATCAGACAAATCCAGTGGAACCCAATGGAAGACACCGACCTGCAAGCGCTGATGGCCAGACTCGAGCTGCTAATTAACCGGGTCGAGCAACTTAAGAGCCAAAACGGACTCCTATTAGCTCAGGAAAAGACCTGGCGCGAGGAACGCGCTCACCTCATTGAAAAAAACGAAATCGCCCGGCGTAAGGTCGAATCGATGATTTCGCGCCTGAAGGCCCTGGAGCAAGACTCATGAGTTCAAGCAATAGCGTCACCGTGCAGATTCTCGACAAAGAATATTCGATCATCTGCCCACAGGAAGAACGCAGCAACCTGGTGAGCGCTGCCCGCTACCTGGACGGCAAGATGCGTGAAATCCGCAGCAGCGGCAAAGTCATCGGCGCCGATCGCATCGCGGTGATGGCCGCACTGAACATTACCCACGATTTACTGCATAAGCAGGAACGGCCTGACGTGCAGGCCAGCGGCTCGACGCGCGAGCAAGTGCGCGACCTGCTGGAGCGGGTTGATCTGGTACTTTCTACCGATCCAGAGCCACCCAAGGGCTGATTGCGGCGTCGGTTTCGGGTATACTCGCCCCACTCCCTGGCGTGCTTGCCAGTCGGCGATGTCCCGGAGCCGATTCGCACTACCCTGGAAGTTGCACGTTGGGCTGGTGTGCATGTCCGCTAGACGGAAAGCCTTAAAGCCTACTGCTTCTTCCACCTTGAACTTTCGGGTTCAAGGGCTTAGTCGACAGCGGTTCTGTCGGGGAGCCTGATTCCCAAATCCAATGCCAGTCTTAGGACTGGCATTGTTTTATGAGCCGAAAACCATGACCGAACCTGCGCCGCTTTCCCGCCCGCAACTTCGACGCATGCTGCGCACAGCCCGCCGCGCCCTGACGCCCAGCGAGCAACGCCAGGCCGCCCTGGGCCTGTATCGGCAACTGGCACAGCACCCGCTGTTTCGCCGAGCCAAACACATCTCCTTGTATCTACCGACGGACGGTGAAATCGATCCGCGCCTGCTGCTGCGCGCCGCGCAACGCCGGGGCAAAGCGACTTACCTGCCGGTGCTCAGCGCATGGCCGCGAACCAAGATGGTGTTTCAGCGGGTACGGCCCGGCGAGAAGCTGAGCCCCAACCGTTTTCGCATCCTTGAGCCACAGGTGAATGTCAGCCGGCAACGCAAGGTCTGGGCGCTGGACCTGGTGCTGTTGCCACTGGTGGGATTCGATGATGTGGGCGGACGGCTGGGCATGGGCGGCGGTTTCTATGACCGCAGCCTGGCCTACATGGCCCGCCGGAAATCCTGGCGCAAGCCGACACTGTTGGGCCTGGCCCATGAATGCCAGAAGGTCGAACGATTGGCGCAGGCGAGCTGGGATGTACCGCTTGAGGGCACAGTCACCGATAAGGATTGGTATATAGCAGAGACGCTACTGGAACCAGCAGCGCCTTAAAGACAGGTCAGCGTTTGAACGGTTGCGGTTGTTGCTGTGCGAGTTCAATCGGTGCGTCAGTCTTGTTCGACCACAAGCTCTGCGCATAGCCGGTGGTCACGACGCCCAGACCGAACAAAATAACCAATATCCATAGTAAATCCGGTTTGCGTTTCATCGATTGCCCCCCTTCAGGCATCTTGCACATGATGACAGCAACGTTCCATTAGTAGTCCGTGCCAGCTGCGCCAAGCTCAAAACCCCGGCATTCTGCGTTAACGTGGACCAACACGCAAACCTTGACGCCAACCGACCGTCGGTTTGTCATAAAATTGCCGGACAACTTTCCCAATCGTCTTTTGAGGAGCGAAAACATGGCCTATTGGCTGATGAAATCCGAGCCCGATGAACTGTCCATCAAGGGCCTGGAAAAGCTCGGCGAAGCCCGTTGGGACGGGGTGCGCAACTATCAGGCGCGTAACTTCCTGCGGGCAATGGCGGTGGGTGACCAGTTCTTCTTTTATCACTCCAGCTGCCCGGAACCGGGGATTGCCGGCATCGGCAAAATCGTCGAGGCGGCCTACCCGGACCCGACCGCGCTGGAGCCTGACAGCCATTATTTCGACGCCAAAGCCAGCCCTGAGAAAAACCCGTGGAGCGCGATCAACGTCGCCCACGTCGAGACCTTCCCCAAGGTTCTGGGGCTGGGCTATCTGAAACAGCAAACCGCCCTCACCGAACTGCCCCTGGTGCAAAAAGGCAGCCGCCTTTCGGTGATGCCGGTCACCCCTGAGCAATGGGCCGCCGTACTCGGCCTGCTTTAACTGTAGGAGCGAGCTTGCTCGCGAAAAACTCCAAGGCACCGCGACTATCCAGACAGGTCGCGTTATCGTTGACGTTTTTCGCGAGCAAGGGCTAGGCGCCCCCCTCGTTCCTACAGTTCATTTGACCCGCATCAAGGGCCTTCGGGCAGGATCGGTCAAACTAGGACGCTAACGCCGCAGGATGCACCCATGTCGACGAACCACCGCACCTCCCATCTTTTCGCCAACCCATTGATTGTCTTGCTGCTGGCCGCCGGCGGCTTTGGCTATTGGCAATCCACCCAGGACCGCCTGCCCGAAGGCTTGAGCATGGGCAATGGCCGGCTGGAATCGACCGAAGTGCAGATCGCCGCCAAAATCCCCGGGCGCCTCGCCGAAGTGCGGGTGGACGAAGGCGACAAGGTGCTCAAGGGCCAACTGTTGGCGCGCATGGACACCCGCACTCTGGAAGCCCAGCGCGCCCAGGCTGAAGCCGAAGTGCTGCGCGCCAAAGAGAATTTCGCCGCCGCCCAAGCCAATGTGCAACTGCGCCAGAGCGAACAACTGCTGGCCAGCCAGGAACTCAAGCGCACCCAGGAGCTGTACAAACGGGGCTTCGCCAGCGGCCAGTTGATCGACCAGCAGCAGGCGCGGCAAAACACCGGCAACGCCGCCGTGGTCGCCGCGCAGGCCCAGGTCAATTCGGTGAAGGCCGCCATCGGCGCCGCCCAGGCCCAGGTCGCGCAGCTCACCAGCGAAATCGAAGACAGCAGCCTGCGGGCGCCCATCGACGGCATCATCCAGCTGCGCCTGGCCGAACCCGGCGAAGTGCTCGGTGCCGGTGGTCGCGTGTTGCTGCTAATCGACCCCAACGACCAATACATGAACCTGTATCTGCCCGCTTCAGTCACAGGCGCTTTGACCGTGGGCAGCGAGGCGCGGATCGTCCTCGACGCCCTGCCGAAGCAACCGCTGCCGGCGAAAATCAGTTTTGTCGCGGCCAAGTCGCAGTTCACGCCCAAGGAAGTGGAAACCCGCGACGAGCGCCAGAAGCTGGTGTTCCGGGTCAAACTGCGCCTGACCCAACCGAGCGCCGTGCCGCAAGCCAAACCGGGCATGCCCGGCGCCGGCTATGTGCGCACCGCTGAACTGGACTGGCCGGCCAACCTGCAATGAGCGGCCTGGCGCTGCACGCCACGGGCATCAACCATCGCTACGGCAAGCAACAGGCGCTGATCGACATCGCCTTCAGCTTGCCCGCCGGCACACGCTGCGGGCTGATCGGCCCGGACGGCGCCGGCAAGTCGAGCCTGCTGGGCCTGATTGCCGGGGTCAAAAAGCTTCAACAAGGCGAACTGCAAGTACTCGGCGGCTCCATCGAAGACCGCCGCCATCGCAACAGCCTGTACCCGCGCATCGCCTTCATGCCCCAGGGCCTGGGCGGCAACCTGTACCCCGAGCTGTCTATCAGCGAGAACATCCGGTTCTTCGCCACGCTGTTCGGCCTGACGAAAGCCGACTGCGAACAGCGCATGCATAACCTGCTGCTGGCCACCGACCTTGCGCGCTTCGCCGAGCGCCCCGCCGGCAAACTCTCCGGCGGCATGAAACAGAAACTCGCCCTGTGCTGCGCGCTGATCCACGACCCGGACCTGCTGATCCTCGACGAGCCCACCACCGGCGTCGACCCGCTGTCCCGTCGGCGCTTCTGGGAGCTGGTGGAAACCGTACGCAGCGAACGCCCGCAGCTGACATTGCTGGTAGCCACTGCCTACATGGAAGAAGCCGAGCAGTTCGAACACTGCCTGATGCTCGACCGCGGCAAGCTGATCGCCGACGGCTTGAGCAGCGAACTCGCCGCCGCGACACCCAGCGGCAAACTGGACGAAGCCTTCACCCATTTCCAGGGTGACAGCGCCCACAACAACCGGCCGCTGGTGATTCCGCCACGGCAAAGCGACAACACCGACATCGCCATCGAAGCCCACGACCTGACCCTGCGCTTCGGCGACTTCACGGCGGTCGACAAGGTCAGCTTCGGCATTGGCCGAGGCGAGATCTTCGGTTTCCTCGGTTCCAACGGCTGCGGCAAAACCACCACCATGAAAGTCCTCACCGGGCTGATGCCCGCCACCGAGGGCACCGCGACCCTGCTGGGCAACCCGGTAAACGCCAAGGACCTGGCGACCCGCAAGCGCGTGGGTTTCATGTCGCAAAGCTTCTCGCTGTACGGCGAACTCAGCGTGCGCCAGAACCTGGTGCTGCATGCGCAGTTGTTCGACCTGCCGAAGGCTGAAAGCGGCCAGCGCATTGATGAGTTGATCGAGCGTTTTGACCTGGGCGACGTTGCCGAGCAGCCTTCCGGCGAGCTGCCATTGGGTTTGCGTCAGCGTTTGTCCCTGGCGGTGGCGGTGCTGCACCGCCCGGAAGTGCTGATCCTCGATGAGCCGACCTCGGGCGTCGACCCAGCCGCGCGGGATGATTTCTGGCGGTTGTTGATTGAGCTGTCCCGGGAGCAGGGCGTGACGATCTTCCTGTCCACGCACTTCATGAACGAGGCCCAGCGCTGCGATCGGATCTCGCTGATGCACGCGGGTAAGGTACTGGCCTGCGACACACCAGATGCGCTGCAACAGCAATTCCACGGCGAGACCCTGGAAGCAGCGTTCGTCACCTGCCTGGAACAGGCCCAAGGTGCGCCCGAAGCAACTACCGCACCCACCGAAACCGTCAGCGAACCCATGGCGCCGCCCGTCAGCAAACGCGGGTTCAGCATCGCCCGCCTATTGGCCGTCGCCAGCCGCGAAGGCAAGGAACTGCTGCGGGACAAAGTGCGCATGGCCTTCGCCCTGCTGGGTGCGATTTTCATGATGGTGATCTTCGGCTACGGCATTTCCCTGGACGTGGAAAAGCTCGCCTTCGCTGTCTACGACCAGGATCAAACGCCGCAAAGCCGTGCTTACTTGGAAGCATTCCGCAGTTCGCGCTATTTCGCCGAGCAACCGCCGATCACTGACTCCAACGAACTGCACAAACGCCTGCAACGCTCGGAAATCAAACTCGCTCTGGAGATCCCGCCGGGTTTCGGCCGTGACCTCTACGCCGGCCGCCAACCCGCCGTGGCCGCCTGGCTCGATGGCGGCATGCCATTCCGTGCGGAAACCAGCCGCAATTATGTAGAAGCGGTGCATCAGGCCAATCTCCAGCAACTGGCCGAACTAAACAGCACGCCACTGAATCAGCAAGCCGCCGCCAAACTGGAAACCCGCTTTCGGTACAACCAGGACGTGGTCAGCGTGAACGCCATCGGCCCGGGCGTGATGGCGCTGATCCTCGCCTTCATCCCGGCGATGCTCACGGCCCTGGGGATCGTGCGCGAAAAGGAACTGGGCTCGATCACCAACTTCTACGCCACACCGCTGACTCGCTTGGAGTTCCTGCTGGGCAAACAGGCACCGTACCTGGCGGTGAGCCTGATCAACCTCGGGCTGCTGGTAGCAATGAACCGCTGGCTATTCGGCGTGCCCTTCAAAGGCAGCGGCGTGACCCTGGCCTTCGGCGGCCTGCTGTATGTGCTGGCCACCACCAGCATGGGCCTGCTGATTTCCGCGTTCACCCGCACCCAGATCGCGGCGATTCTCGGCACCATGATCATCACCAGCCTGCCGACCATTCAGTTCTCCGGGCTGATCGTGCCGCGCTCGTCCCTGGAAGGTGCCGCCGCGTTGATGGGCATGCTGTTCCCGGCGGGCTACTTCCTCGACATTGCGGTGGGCACTTTTACCAAAGCCCTCGACCTGCGCCAGTTGTGGCCGCAGTGCCTGGCGCTGTTCGGGTTCTTCCTGGGGTTCACCGGGCTTAGCCTGATCATGCTCAAGAAGCAGGAGGCCTGAGATGCACAAGTTCGCCCATATCCTGCGCCTCGGCATCAAGGAACTGACCAGCCTGCGCCACGACAGCGTGTTGCTGCTGTTCCTGTTCTACGCCTTCACCGTCGCCATCTACATGCCCGCCGCCGGTTCGGTGATCGGCGTGCACAACGCCAGCGTGGCCTTTGTGGATGAAGACCACAGCGCGCTGTCCCGACAACTGGCCGAAGCACTGCAACCACCGGAATTCCAGGCGGCGGTGCCTTTGCCGTATGACCAACTGGACAAGGTGATGGACAGCGGCCAGTACACCTTCGTGATCAACGTGCCGGCGAATTTCCAGGCCGACCTGTTGGCCGGGCGCCAGCCGGGCGTGCAGGTCAACGTCGATGCCACGGCCATGAGCCAGGCGTTCATGGGCGCCGGGTATATCGGGCGGATTTTCCAGCGGGAATTGCTGACCTATGGCGGCCAGGCCGATGCGGCCCAAAAAGCGCCGGCGCTGCTGACCGCCCGGGCGTTGTTCAACACCAACCTGGAAGGCGGCTGGTTTCTGGCGGTGATTCAGATCGTCAACAACATCACCATTCTCGCCATCGTGCTGACCGGCACCGCGCTGCTGCGTGAACGTGAACACGGCACCCTCGACCATCTGCTGGTGCTGCCGCTGACGGCACTGGAAATCATGCTGGCGAAAATCTGGAGCAACATGCTGGTGGTAGTGCTGTGCACCTGGCTGTCGCTGGAAGTGGTGGTGAAAGGCTTGCTCGGCGTGCCGCTGGCCGGGTCGCTGACGTTGTTTTTGCTGGTGACGGCGCTGTACCTGTTTGCCAGTACGGCCTTGGGCATCTTCCTCGCCACCCTCGCCCGCTCGACGCCGCAGTTCGGCCTGCTGGCGATCCCAGTGATTATTCCGATGCTGCTGTTGTCCGGCGGCAGCACGCCACTGGACAGCATGCCGCAGTGGTTGCAATGGGTAATGCAGGGCTCGCCGTCGACGCATTTTGTGAGCCTGAGTGCGGCGATATTGTTCAGGGATGCAGGCGTGACTGTGGTGTGGCCGGACTTGCTGGCACTGGCGGGGATTGGGTTGTTGTTCTTTGCGGTGGCGTTGGCGCGGTTCAGGAAGAGCCTGGCTTCCTGAGGTGTCTGTCAGGGCCTCTTCGCGAGCAAGCCCGCTCCCACATTCAACCGCGTTCTCATGCTGGAACTCGGTCAAGTGTGGGAGCGGGCTTGCTCGCGAAGGGCGCGAAGCGACCGGCTTACTGGATGATCAGGTTGTTGAACAACAAATCCTCAACCTGCGGCTTGCCGGTCTCGTCGTTCATTACTTGCTGAGTCTGCTTCAGGGCTTCCTGGCGCAGCTTTTCCTTGCCGTCGACGCTGCTCATGGCGTCGTTGGTTTGCTGGGTAAACAGCGCCACCAACTGGTTGCGAATCAACGCATCGTTGGCTTTGACGGCGGCCGCCGCCTCGGGGCCGGTCACCCGCAGGGCGATGTCCGCCTTGAACACCCGCAGCTTCGCAGTGCCGTCCAGGCCGTAGTTACCGACGAACGGCGGGCTCAGGCTGATATAGCTGACCTTCGGCGCGTCGCCTTCTTTGGCTTCTTCGGCCTGGGCGGCCATCGGCAGTGTCAGGGCCAGCATCAACAGGATCCACGCTTTCACAATTCATTCCTCAATTCGGTTGCCCAGTAGCATAACGCTAGCAGCCCTGAGCACAAGCTTATGGCGACTTATCAGGCCGGGGCATGCTCGTTGACCCGTCGCCCTGCCCACCTACACTTATCGGCCAACACGCCAAAAGGAATAGTCCGATGAAAGCTGTGCTGTGCAAAGCCTTCGGCCCCGCCGAAACCCTGGTGCTGGAAGACGTCGAAAGCCCGGCGATCAAGAAGAACGAAATCCTGTTGGACGTGCATGCCGCCGGGGTCAATTTCCCGGACACCCTGATCATCGAGGGTAAATACCAGTTCAAGCCGCCCTTCCCGTTTTCGCCAGGCGGTGAAGCGGCGGGCGTGGTCAGCCAAGTCGGGGAAAACGTCAGCCACCTGAAGGTCGGTGACCGGGTGATGGCGTTGACCGGCTGGGGCAGCTTCGCCGAGCAGGTCGCGGTACCAGGCTATAACGTGCTGCCAATCCCGCCGAGCATGGACTTCAACACCGCCGCCGCGTTCAGCATGACCTACGGCACGTCGATGCACGCACTGAAGCAGCGGGCCAACCTGCAGCCTGGGGAAACCCTGCTGGTGCTCGGTGCTTCCGGCGGTGTCGGCCTGGCTGCGGTGGAAATCGGCAAGGCCATGGGCGCCCGGGTGATCGCCGCGGCCAGCAGTGCCGACAAGCTGGCGGTGGCCAAGGCGGCCGGTGCCGATGAGCTGATCAATTACAGCGAAGCCAGCCTCAAGGACGAAATCAAACGCCTTACCGGCGGCAACGGTGTGGATGTGATCTACGACCCGGTGGGCGGCGACTTGTTTGACCAAGCCATTCGCGGCATCGCCTGGAATGGCCGGCTGCTGGTGGTGGGCTTTGCCAGCGGGCGCATTCCTGAGTTGCCGGTAAACCTGGCGCTGCTCAAGGGCGCGTCGGTGGTCGGGGTGTTCTGGGGGTCGTTTGCCCAGCGCCAGCCTCAGGACAATGCCGCCAACTTCCAGCAACTGTTCAACTGGTTTGCCGAAGGCAAGCTGAAGCCGCTGGTGTCCCAGGTGTACCCGCTGGAGCAAGCGGCGCAGGCAATCAATGACCTCGGCCAGCGCAAGGCCGTCGGCAAGGTCGTGGTGCAGCTACGCTGACGATTGTTTCATTTTGTCGGCGAGGTGCCTGGGCCCATGATCGGCCGAGGCACTCATTCATTGGCAGGAAAAATAATGGTCACACGGTTGCGCGCGCTGCTGCTGGGGTTGTTGATGGTGATCTCGGCTCAAGCCTTTGCCCATAAAGAGGACAAGGATGTGCGTGGGCTAAACAACGTGACCGTGCTGATCGTGCGTCATGCAGAAAAACCCGATGAAGGCCCGTTGCTAAGCCCCAAGGGCGAACAAAGGGCGGTAGCCTATGCCAGTTATTTCGACCCACTGTTGTTGAATGGAGTCTCTGTGGTGCCCCAGCGGCTGATCGCTACCAGCGACAGCAAGGAAAGCTCCCGCCCTCGCCTGACCCTGACGCCGCTGGCCCAGCGCCTGCAACTCCCACTTGAAACACCCTACTCAGACGATCAAGTCGGCAAGCTGGTGAAGTCGCTGCGCAAGTCCAACCAGGCCCAAACCGTGCTGATCGCGTGGCACCACGGGCATATCGACAAGTTGATCGAAGCCTTTGGCGGCGACGGCCCGGCACTCACCGGCATGAAGAAATGGCCGGAAAATGTGTATGACTGGCTGATCGTGTTGCGCTTCGACGAGCAAGGCCAACTGGTGGAGTCACGCAGCCAGAAAGTCCAGGAACACCTGCTTCCAGGTGATATCGCAGCCGCCAACGGCATCTGAACCGAATCACTGTCTGTGGCGAGGGAGCTTGCTCCCGCTGGGTCGCGAAGCGGCCCCCAAAGATGGGCCTGCTGCGCAGTCCAGCGGGAGCAAGCTCCCTCGCCACAGGTTCTTGGCATTCCCTCCTGAAAACGTCCTTCACTTGCCTCTAAGCGACATGTTCGTAAAAGAACATGCAATTGCACTCTATTCCTATGCCCGCAGATAAGAGGCGGTGCTATTTTCGGTAACGAAACTGTAACATTCGCATCCGCAGTCAAAACAAGAAATCTGGAGCTCTTGAATGTTTGCTTTCTTCCGTCCTGCCGCACATCAGGCGCCCCTGCCTGAAGAAAAAATAGACAGCACGTATCGACGCCTGCGCTGGCAGATCTTCGCCGGTATTTTCTTCGGCTACGCCGGGTACTACTTGCTGCGCAAGAACTTCTCTCTCGCCATGCCGTACCTGATCGACGAGGGTTACACCCGTGGCCAGTTGGGCCTGGCGATGTCGGCGATTGCGATTGCCTACGGCCTGTCCAAGTTCCTCATGGGCCTGGTGTCCGACCGCTCCAACCCGCGCTACTTCCTGCCTTTCGGCCTGCTGGTGTCCGCCGGGGTGATGTTCATTTTCGGTTTCGCGCCTTGGGCAACGTCCAGCGTGACCATGATGTTCATTTTGCTGTTCATCAACGGCTGGGCCCAAGGCATGGGCTGGCCGCCAAGTGGGCGGACCATGGTGCACTGGTGGTCGCAGAAGGAACGCGGCGGCGTGGTTTCCGTATGGAACGTGGCGCATAACGTCGGCGGTGGCTTGATCGGCCCGCTGTTCCTGCTGGGCATGGCGTGGTTCAACGACTGGCACGCGGCGTTCTACGTCCCGGCCACCGTGGCCCTGCTGGTGGCGGCATTTGCCTTCATTACCATGCGCGACACTCCGCAATCGGTGGGCCTGCCGCCTATCGAGGAGTACAAGAATGACTACCCGGAAGGCTACGACGCCAGCCACGAAGACGAATTCAGCGCCAAGGAAATCTTCGTCAAGTATGTGCTGCGCAACAAAATGCTCTGGTACATCGCCTTCGCCAACGTCTTCGTCTACCTGCTGCGCTACGGCGTACTGGACTGGGCACCGACGTACCTCAAGGAAGCCAAGCACTTCGACGTGGATAAAACCTCGTGGGCGTACTTCTTCTACGAGTGGGCGGGCATTCCGGGCACGCTGCTGTGCGGCTGGATGTCGGACAAGATCTTCCGTGGCAACCGAGGCCTGACGGGCATTGTGTTCATGGCCTTGGTGACCGTCGCGACCCTGGTCTACTGGCTCAACCCGCCGGGCAACCCGATGGTCGACATGATCGCGCTGTTCTCCATCGGCTTCCTGATCTACGGCCCGGTGATGCTGATCGGCCTGCAGGCGCTGGAGCTGGCACCGAAGAAAGCCGCCGGTACTGCGGCGGGCTTTACGGGCCTGTTCGGTTACCTGGGTGGTTCGGTGGCAGCGAGTGCGGCCATGGGCTACACCGTTGACCATTTCGGTTGGGACGGCGGTTTTGTGCTGCTGATCGGCGCGTGCCTGCTGGCGATTGCATTCCTGATCCCCACCTTGTGGCACACCAATAGCGTCAGTACCGCACGTTAATCGTCGGAACAGCCTTTGGAACACCGCTTGAGCCGCGCCTCCAGATTCTTGTCTGGCATGGCGTGGCTACGCAGGGCGTTGACGGTCTGCTCGACATAATCGCGAGTGGTCCCGTAACGCCCGCAAGCGCTTTGCAACACGTGATTCAGCACGATATCGGGCAAGTTCCCGGCATAGCTGGGCAGGTGCCGTTCCAAAACAAATCCCAATGCCTGCACCTGGCTGCCATCTTCAAGACGGCAGGTGAGCCAGTGTGGCCGGTAGGACGGGTAAGGCATCTCGCGCTGCCACAAGGCATAAAGCGAAGCCTCCAGCTGATCTTCCGGCAAGCGGTAGGCAAACCCACTGCACGAGCCACCACGATCCAGGCCAAACACCAACCCCGGTGTTTCCGGCGTGCCCCGGTGCTCATGGGACCACAGGTACAAACCCCGGTGATAACCGTGGACCCGCGCCCGCATGCGTTGTGTGGACGAACATTCAGGCCGCCAGATCAGCGAACCATAAGCGAATAGCCAGACCGGCCCACCCTTATGCAAAGCCATGGTGGCTTGCATCGAGCTCATCAACTGTTCGTGAGTGAGTTGCGGCCCCAGATCGAGCCGCGGAGGGTAAGCCAATTGCAAAAGATCAGATTCAATGGCGGTCATGGCAAATCGCTTAGGTCTCCTTTGTTGTTACGAGAAGCTGTTACCAGTTGTAAGCAACTTTACCGTAATAGAACGCGCCGCTGTAACCGTACGGCGAAAAAGTGCTATAGGCCAAATTGCCACCACTGCTGGCGTAGGCATTGAGTTTTTCCGGGTACTTGTCGGTGACGTTGTCGCCGCCAACGGTGAAGGTCCAGTTTTTCAGCTTGTAGTCGGCTGACAGGTCCAACAGCCAAGCGGCCTTGAAGCTCTGGTCGTTGGCCGGGTCGGCCTGGTAGCTGGTAAATGAACCATAGCGCACCAAATTACTGTGCAGCGCCCAATTGCCGAAGCTCAGGTCGTTACCCAGGCTCAACTTGTGCTGGGGCGTGGTGTCGCCCAACAGGCCGATGCGTTCGCGACGATCCACCCGGACCAGGCTCGCCCCCAGGCTGTCCAGTACCGCCGGGTTGGCTTTTACGTCGGTGACCTTGGTGTGGTTGTAGTTGTAGCCCACGGTGCTGTTCCAGCGCACACCGTTATCCAGCTGGTAGCGATAGTTGGCCACCAGGTCGACGCCGTTGGTGGTGGTATCGGTGGCATTGGTGAAGTAACGCACGGTGGTGTAGTTGATGTTGCCGACGCCGTTGGCCTGCAGGTACGCCAGCGCAGCCGGGTTCTTGCTCAGGTCCAGGTTGGAAGACAGGCTGATGCGGTCGCTGATGTCGATACGGTAGACGTCAGCGGTCACCGTCAAGTTGTCGGTAGGCTCCAGCACCAGGCCGAGGCTGTAGTTGCGGGACTTCTCGGCTTTCAGGTCTTCAGCACCGAGCAGGCGCGCCACCTGGCTGTTGGCCGGGAACGTACCGGCTTCCTGGATGGTGTTGCCGATCAGCTGCGACGAGGTGTAGGCGAAGTTCTGCTGCGCCAGGGACGGCGCGCGGAAACCGTTGGATACACTGCCGCGCAAGGCCACTTGCGGGGTGAAGTCGTAGCGGGCCGAGAGCGAGCCGCTGACGTTGGAGCCAAAATCACTGTAGTCCTCATGACGCACGGCAGCCGAGGCGCTGAGTTTTTCGGTGAAGTTGGTTTCCAGGTCCAGGTACTGCGCCCAGTTATGGCGCGTGCTGGTGCCGGCGTCGGAATCCCGGAAGCCGCCCAGGCCCGAACTGCCGGTCTGGTAGTAGGACTCCGGGTCGCCCGCCTTGATCTGGTAACCCTGGTCCAGGTATTCGCCACCAAACGCTACCGACACCGGGTACGGCAACCAGCCCAGGCTGAATTCCCGCGACAGGTCCAGGCTGAGTTGCTTCTGGTCATTGACCAAAGTGCCGTTGTCGAACTTGCGCGGCGTCGCCAGGCCCAGTGAGGTGTTGATGGTTTCGGTACCGATCTGGTACTGGTTCTTGCCGTAGTTGACCGACACATCGTAATGCCAGTCATAGGCCAACAGGCCGCGCAGACCGACCGCCAGGGACGTGTCTTCCACGTCGCCGCGAATCAGTGGCAAGTAGCCGTTGGGGTTGAGCGCAGGAATATTGTTGCTCGCGTTGCTGGCCCGGTAGAACGCCGCCGTCTCGCCGCGGGTCTTGCTGTAGCCGCCAAACGCGTAGAATTCGGCGGCTTCGCTGAAGGAGTATTCCGAGTTGAGAAACAGCTTGCCCTGGTCGGTAGCCGGCTCGCCCTGGCGGAATACTCGCTGGCCATAGGTCGTCGAACCAACGCTGCCCGGACGCAGATCCTTGCCGGCGCGGTTTGTGTAATCGTTGTCGGCACCTTCGGCCGAGATATTGATAAAGCCGTTATCGCCCAGCGCCACACCGGTGTTGCCGCTGAGATTGCGCTGGATACCGTCACCCTTCTTGTACTCACCGAACTTGCTGGTGATCGAGCCACCGTGGTCGTCATGCTTGAGGATCACGTTGATCACCCCGGCAATCGCATCGGACCCGTAGCGGGCGGACGCGCCGTCCCGCAGCACTTCAATATGGTCGACCGCCGACAGCGGGATCGCATTCAGATCCGCCGGTGCCGAGCCGCGGCCCACTGCGCCGCCGAGGTTGACGAAGGCACTGGTGTGGCGGCGCTTGCCGTTGACCAGCACCAACACCTGGTCCGGTGACAGGCCGCGCAGTTGCGCCGGGCGTACCAGTTCGGCGCCGTCTACCAGGCTGGGGCGTGGAAAGTTGATGGACGGAATCAGACGGGCCAACACCGCGCCCAATTCATCAGAGCCGGTGCTGCGCAAGGTGTCGCCGGAAATCACATCGATGGGCGACAGCGAAGCACTGGCCGTGCGCTCTTGGGCGCGGGTGCCGGTCACTATGACTGTGTCGAGTTTGGGTACATCGGTAGTGGCCGTTTCAGCGGCTGCCACTGGACTGAATCCCACAGCGGTCAGCAAGTTAGCCGACAAAATCGCCGTGTACAGCAGGTGCTGCTTGTTGCTCCCCATACCGCTCCCCTTGGAATCAAAAGCCAGAACGTCAATGCTCTGAGCTCATACGATCGATCCGTGTGGCGGACGGTGGCGGTCATTTATTGGTTATTGGCAGAAAGTCGGTAGTCCGTTGTCATATAGCTTAATGATATTTATGTAACAAATTAAATACCTTTAAAGAATAAGCGAATGCATAAGCCCGGGTCGCTCCGCTCATCAGGATTGGCCGCCTCAATCCCTGTAGTTTCAGCGCACGTTCAGCCTAGAGGCGCGGGGAGCCTTCAAAATAGGCACTTATCACGACCCACTTAGCCGCCAACCGCACCGACTATCGAGGTCGCACCATGAAATACCGACTTTCCAGCCTACTGCTCCTGGCACAGGCCACCACCGCCCTGGCGGTGGAAGCACCCAGCCAAGACGAAAAAGGCTTCTGGTACGCCCAGACAAGTGTCTACACCCGGCACTTTGCGCCGGACAAGGACCACAACAACAATCAGGACCTGATCGGCCTGGAGCGCAATGAAGCGTCAGGCCTGGTGTATGGCGGGGCGACATTTCGCAACTCGTTCAGACAGCGGTCGTACTACGCCTACGCCGGCAAACGCTACGACATGACCGATTATCCGGTGTACTTGAAGCTCACTGGCGGCGTGATCCAGGGCTATCGCGGCAAGTACCGCGACAAGATTCCGCTGAATGGACTGGGAGTGGCGCCGGTGATCATCCCGTCCGTGGGCACTCACTACGGGCCGGTTGCCGCCGAGCTGGTGTTGCTCGGGTTTAATGCGGCGATGGTGACGACGGGCGTGCGGTTTTAATTGAGCCGCTGAAGGGCTTCTGTGGCGAGGGAGCTTGCTCCCGCTGGGTCGCGAAGCGGCCCCTGAAGTTCATGCGGTCTTTCAGATAGAACCCAGCGACTGTTTTGGGGCTGCTACGCAGCCCAGCGGGAGCAAGCTCCCTCGCCACAGGTTACGGACGGGGTGCGTAGGCAAACACATCGGCACGCATCTGGTGCGCATCCATGCCGGCCTCGACCAACGCATCCAGGGTGCCATAGATCATCGCCGGTGAGCCGCTGGCGTAGACGTGCACGGCCTTGAGGTCGCTGATGTCTTCGCACACCGCTTCATGCAGCAACCCGCAGCGCCCTTCCCAGCCACACAGGTCGCTGACCACTTTGTGCAGGAACAGGTTGGGCAGTTGCAGCCACTGGTCCCAGTGCTCGATCTCGTAGAAATCTTCCGGTCGACGTACACCCCAATACAGATGCACCGGGTGCTTGAAGCCACTGGCGCGACAGTGTTCGATCAGGCTGTGCATCTGCGCCATGCCGGTACCGGCGGCGATCAGCACCAGCGGCCCGTCGGGCAGTTCGGCCAAGTGGGTATCGCCAAACGGCATTTCGATGCGCGCCATCTGGTTGCGCTGCAACTGCTCCAGCAGGCTGCGGGCACTGTCTTCACGGGCCAGTACGTGCAATTCCAGCTCGCGCCCGGCGTGGGGCGCCGAAGCCAGGGAGAACGCCGACTTCTCGCCGTTTTCCCGTTCGATCATCAGGTATTGCCCGGCGTGGTAACGCACTGCCTTGCCGGCCGGAGCCCGCAGGCGCACGCGCCACACGTCACCGCCCACTTCAACGCACTCACTCAGTTGGCAAGACAATTTGCGCACCGGCAACTCTCCCGGCGCCAGCACGCCATCCCACAACACAATGCAATCTTCCAGCGGTTCGGCAATGCAGGTAAAAAACTCGCCATGGTCACGCACCTCACCGGCTTGCTGCACCCGGCCTTCTACCAGCAGCGCTGCACATACGTGGCACACACCATTGCGGCACGCCTGGGGGCAATCGTAGCCCAGGCGTCGCGCGCCCTCGAGAATCCGCTCGCCGGGCGTCAGTTCAAGTACCGCACCGGAAGGCTGCAGGGTTACACGCATCAATCTATTCCTAATTCTTTCCAGAGCGCATCCACACGGGCAGTTACCGCTTCGTCCTTGACGATCACGCGGCCCCATTCTCGGGTAGTTTCACCCGGCCACTTATGGGTGGCATCCAGGCCCATTTTCGAGCCGAGGCCCGATACCGGCGAGGCAAAGTCGAGGTAGTCGATCGGCGTGTTATCGATCATCACCGTGTCGCGCTTGGGGTCCATGCGCGTGGTGATGGCCCAGATCACGTCGTTCCAGTCCCGGGCGTTGATATCGTCGTCGGTGACAATAACGAACTTGGTGTACATGAACTGTCGCAAAAACGACCACACACCCAGCATTACCCGCTTGGCGTGGCCGGGGTACGACTTCTTCATCGTCACGATGGCCATGCGGTACGAGCAGCCTTCGGGCGGCAAGTAGAAGTCGGTGATTTCCGGAAACTGCTTTTGCAGGATCGGTACAAACACTTCGTTCAACGCCACGCCGAGGATCGCCGGCTCATCCGGCGGACGGCCAGTGTAGGTGCTGTGGTAGATCGGCTTGATTCGGTGGGTGATGCGCTCGACGGTGAACACCGGGAAGCTGTCGACTTCGTTGTAGTAGCCGGTGTGGTCGCCGTACGGGCCTTCATCGGCCATCTCGCCGGGGTGAATCACGCCTTCAAGGATGATTTCGGCGGTGGCCGGCACTTGCAGGTCATTACCACGGCATTTCACCAACTCGGTGCGGTTACCGCGCAACAGACCGGCGAAAGCATACTCGGAAAGGCTGTCGGGCACTGGCGTGACGGCGCCGAGAATGGTCGCCGGGTCAGCGCCCAGGGCCACCGAAACAGGGAATGGCTTGCCGGGATGCTTTTCGCACCACTCACGGAAATCCAGCGCGCCGCCACGGTGGCTCAGCCAGCGCATGATGACCTTGTTGCGGCCAATTACTTGCTGACGGTAGATGCCGAGGTTCTGGCGGTCCTTGTTCGGGCCTTTGGTGACGGTCAGGCCCCAGGTGATCAGCGGGCCGACGTCGCCAGGCCAGCAGGTTTGCACGGGGAGCATGCCGAGGTCGACGTCATCGCCTTCGATGACCACTTCCTGGCATACCGCGTCTTTCACGACCTTGGGGGCCATGGCGATGATCTTGCGGAAAATTGGCAGCTTCGACCAGGCGTCCTTCAGACCCTTGGGTGGCTCAGGCTCCTTGAGGAAGGCCAGCAGCTTGCCGATCTCCCGCAGTTCGCTGACGGACTCGGCGCCCATGCCAAACGCAACACGGTCGGGGGTGCCGAACAGGTTGCCGAGCACCGGGATATCAAAGCCCACCGGGTTTTCGAACAGCAGCGCCGGGCCCTTGTTACGCAAGGTGCGGTCGCAAATCTCAGTCATCTCCAGGACCGGGGAAATCGGCACCTGGATACGTTTCAACTCTCCGCGCTGCTCAAGTTGCTGCACGAAATCCCGAAGATCCTTGAATTTCATTAACCATGCCACCCGTAAAATAGGCGTACATCCTACCTGCTCTTACGGTCGCTGGCAGCTTATTGAGCAGCATTGCCGACGACACAGACTCAAAGAGCGGATGCCTGGGTTTCATTGCGCAAGGCTTTGAACAACGGTTCAAGGAACGCCTCGACATACCGCGAACCAACCGCCGAGAGGTGATTGTCGTCGGTGTACAGCGACTGACCGTCCAGTTCCACGCGACACCAGTCATTCGCACTGCATAGCTTAGGCGCCGGATCCATTACCTTTACCCCGGGATCAGCCGCCGCGATGCGCTCGAATACGCTGCTGATATAGGCCTGGCGCTGGAGGTGATCAGCCAGGGGCATGCCTTCTTTGTCGGTGGGACGGCCAAGCATCGCCAGGCGACTGAGGCGGTAAGGCGGATTGAATTCCTGCAGGGGGACTTCCTTGACCAGCCACACCCGATGGCCGCTGGCGCGCAATTGCTGCACAAGGGCGCGCACGCTTTCGGCGAAGCGCTGCTCGGCGATAGTACGATCATAAGTACCGGTCGCCGGGTTGAGCAGTGAAGCCTCGGTGTCGCCATCGAGCTGCCCGTAGACATAAAGGCTCCAGCGCGCTGCCAGCACTACGTCGCTAAAGGTTTCCTGACCCAGCAGTTGGGTGACTCGCTGGTTAAAGCTCAAGCAACCTGGAACGCTTTCCTTGCGATTAAACGGCAGGCAGCCGGCATACCCTGCCTGAGTGACGCTGACACCGTATTTGCTCGCGCCGTCTTGCAATGCCGGAACCAGCGCCGTGGCATGGCTATCGCCCCATACCAACGCGCGTGTCGGCGCGGACTGAGGTCCGAAATGACAAAATCCATGATGGCGATTTTTACCGCCGTCCACCAGGCAGGCCATGAGGTCCGGGCTCCACTCGCGCGCCTGGGCAAATTGCAGCGCCTCGGGCGACAGGCGCCAAGGCAACCCCTTTGTCCAGACCAGGCCTTTGCCGAGCAGCCCCACCGCCAGCAGCGCGATACCCGCCACCACCAGGATTTGCTTGCGCCCTGCCAACAACCGACGCTCACGGAACGGCGCCTCGACGAATCGCCAGGATCCGTAGCCCAGCAACAGGCTTAACACAAACAGCGCACCAAGCTCCCACGGCCCCAGGCCATCGACACTGGCGTACTTGCCGAACACGTAGACCGGCCAATGCCACAGGTACCAGGAGTAGGAGATCAGGCCGATCCCCACCAGCAATCGGCTGCCCAGCAGCTTGCTCGCCAGGGTGGCTTGCTGGCCGTTGGCCCAAATCAGGCAGACCACGCCCACCACCGGCAACAGCGCTGCGGCGCCGGGAAACGGCGTGCTTGGGTCATAGGCGAAGACCGCCAGCAGGATCAGGCCAAGACCGGCAAGGCTGACGACCTGCGCCAATGCCGGGCTCGCGCGGTACTGGCGTACAGGCATAACCGCCAGCATTGCGCCCGCCAACAGTTCCCAGGCACGCATCTGCAGCAGGAAAAAGGCTCTTTCCGGAGCGTGGGCCACCGCCCACGTACTCATCCCGAACGACACCAGCAACAACACAAACAGCGCCGCACGCCAGTGTTTGAGCCGGCTCGACAGTACTGTCAGCAACAGAGGAAAAAGAATGTAGAACTGTTCTTCAACCGACAATGACCAGGTATGCAGCAACGGCTTGATGTCGGAGGCCACATCAAAGTAGCCGTCCTGGCGCATGAAAAACAGGTTGGAGATAAACACCACCTGGTTGTGAATCGAGCGCCCCAACTCGCTGTAATCCTTGGGCGCCAGCAAAAACCAGCCCACCACCAGCGTGCCGAGCATCATCACAAACAGTGCTGGCAGGATACGCCGCGCTCGCCGGGCCCAGAAGCCGACAAAACTGAAGCGCCCGGCCTCACGTTCACGCCAGATGATCGAGGTGATCAAGTAACCGGAGATCACGAAAAATACATCAACACCGACAAAGCCGCCGGTGAAGCCCGGTACACCAAAATGAAACAGCACAACAGCGAGAACGGCAATGGCACGCAGGCCGTCAATGTCCCTGCGATAAGCGAGAATGGTCATAAATCTTGTTGTTTGCCTGATCAGATTGACAGCGAGTGTAGTCACACCCGCAAATTTGTTTCTAAACAGACACACACTAAGGCCAAACCTCCTTTTTCAGAAACAAAAAAAATGGCGCCCCATGGGGCGCCATCCTTTTTGACCGAAGCGTCGTGTTACTTGCGCTTCATCGACAGGAAAAACTCGTCGTTGGTCTTGGTGGTTTTCAGCTTGTCGATCAGGAACTCGATGGCAGCCACTTCATCCATCGGGTGCAGCAGCTTGCGCAGGATCCACATGCGCTGCAGTTCGTCGTCGGCGGTCAGCAACTCTTCACGGCGTGTGCCGGAGCGGTTGATGTTGATGGCCGGGAACACACGCTTTTCAGCGATACGGCGGTCCAAAGGCAGTTCCATGTTGCCGGTACCTTTAAACTCTTCGTAGATCACTTCATCCATCTTCGAGCCGGTTTCAACCAGCGCGGTGGCGATGATGGTCAGCGAGCCGCCTTCTTCGATGTTCCGCGCAGCGCCGAAGAAACGTTTCGGTTTCTCCAGGGCATGGGCATCGACGCCACCGGTGAGCACTTTGCCGGAGCTCGGGATCACGGTGTTGTAGGCACGGGCCAGACGGGTAATGGAGTCGAGCAGAATCACCACGTCTTTCTTGTGTTCGACCAGGCGCTTGGCCTTCTCGATCACCATTTCGGCAACCTGCACGTGGCGGGTTGGCGGCTCATCGAACGTCGAGGCAACCACTTCGCCGCGCACGGTGCGCTGCATTTCGGTTACTTCTTCCGGACGCTCATCGATCAGCAACACGATCAGGTGAACTTCAGGATTGTTACGGGCGATGTTCGCTGCGATGTTCTGCAGCATGATGGTCTTGCCGGCTTTCGGCGGGGCCACGATCAGGCCGCGCTGGCCTTTGCCGATCGGGGCGCACAGGTCGATGACACGACCGGTCAAGTCTTCGGTGGAACCGTTACCGGCTTCCATCTTCATGCGCACGGTCGGGAACAGCGGGGTCAGGTTCTCGAAGAGAATCTTGTTTTTCGCGTTCTCGGGACGATCGTAGTTGATCGTGTCGACCTTGAGCAGGGCGAAATAACGCTCACCTTCCTTTGGAGGGCGGATCTTGCCAACGATGGTGTCACCGGTGCGCAAGTTGAAGCGACGGATCTGGCTCGGCGAGACGTAAATATCGTCTGGGCCGGCGAGATAGGAAGCGTCTGCAGAGCGGAGGAAGCCGAAGCCGTCCTGGAGAATCTCCAGCACGCCATCACCGGAGATTTCCTCGCCGCTTTTCGCGTGCTTTTTGAGCAGGGAGAAAATCACGTCCTGCTTGCGCGAACGGGCCATATTTTCTATGCCCATCTGTTCGGCCAATTCGAGCAGTTCGGTAATCGGCTTTTGCTTGAGTTCAGTCAGATTCATATAGGAATGACGTAATCATTTATGGAGGGGGGGAAATTAAGCTTTTGGCTTAATGAGGCCGCGCCGCAGAGAAGGCGACAGGATCGCGTACTAATCGAAAAGGAGAGCGTCGGCGACGGCTTGCAGGGGGCAGTGGAGAAACCAGTGCGGGGCCGAATGTACCACCTGAATTTCAGAGCGTCTAGCCCTGTCTCACGAAAAAGCCCCGCAATTTGCGGGGCCTTTTGAGGACGCTTAGATGTTGGCGTCGAGGAAAGCTTGCAGCTGGGACTTCGACAGCGCGCCGACCTTGGTGGCCTCGACATTGCCGTTCTTGAACAGCATCAGGGTTGGGATACCACGCACGCCGTGCTTGGCCGGGGTTTCCTGGTTGTCGTCGATGTTCAGCTTGGCAATGGTCAACTTGCCTTCGTAAGTGGTGGCAATGTCGTCCAGGACCGGAGCGATCATTTTGCAAGGACCGCACCACTCAGCCCAGTAGTCAACCAGCACCGGGCCCTGGGCCTTCAGTACTTCGGCCTCAAAGGTCGCGTCGGTGACGTGCTTGATAAGATCGTTGCTCATGGATGTCTCCGGGTTGTAAGCAAAAAAAACGTTGCCCATCATAGCCGCCCTTCCCGCGTTCAGGAAGCCGCAGCTGATTGACTCTTGCTATGGTGGTGCATGAGTTTGGGTATAGCCCAATTCATGGGGTCACGGGAGTCATGAACGCAATGCCGGTGCGCAGCGCTGCGTTACGTACGTGTTCCTGCATGCTTTTCTGGGCCGCCCCGCTGGCGCGCCGGGCCAGCGCACGGAGGATCTTGCGGTGCTCCTGCCAGGTCTCCATGGCCCGCTCCGGCCGGATGAACGGTAGCTTCTGACTCTCCAGAAACACCTCGGCGCTGGCACTGAGAATATTCACCATCGCCTGATTGCCGCTGGCCAGCAGGATGCGCTGGTGGAATTCGAAGTCCAGCCGGGCCGCGGCTTCAAAGTCGCCGGCCTTGAGCTCCTTGCGCATCGCCTCGACATTGTCTTCCAGGCAATCCAGCTCATCGGTGGTCAGCGTCACCGCCGCCAGCCCCGCGGCAAAGCCTTCCAGGGCGTAGCGCAGTTGGAAGATATCCAGCGGCGTTGCCTGCGCCGTAAACGGCCAGGCCAAACCCGGAAGCTCCTCGGGCGCTTGCACGAACACGCCCTTTCCCGGCTGCACACTCACCACGCCTAACGCACTGAGCGACGACAAGGCTTCGCGCAACGAGGCCCGGCTCACGCCCAATTGCAGCGCCAGCTCGCGCTGGGAGGGCAATGCATCGCCCGGCCCGAAGCCTTCGTCAGCGATCAACTTGCGGATGGCCTGTAGCGCCACTTCCGGTACGGCTTGGGCGATTGAATTCATAAAAACTCGAGTTTTCGTCAACTGAGCGAATAGTTGTAAAGCTATTCGCAGCGCCCGGCAAGCCACGCCCCAAAGGGGCTCGCGGGGTTTTGAAGGCGCTCGAAAAGGGTGCAGAAAACGCGGCAACTGTTCAGACCAGTAAGACCGCCAGAACTCAACAGCTACCGGCCTTCCAGCGAATTAAGACAGTGCTGGCATGGGCTGTGCACTGGCAAAACTCAGAAAATCCTTTCGTCCCTTTCGGAGAGTTGCCATGACCAAGCGTTGCAGCGCCCTGCTCACTGCCCTGTTTGCCAGCCTGATGCTGAGCCAGGCGCCCGCCCAGGCCAACGGTCTGGACGATATCGTCGCCCGTGGCACCCTCAAGGTGGCCGTGCCTCAGGATTTCCCGCCGTTCGGCTCGGTCGGCCCGGACATGAAGCCTCGCGGGCTGGATATAGACACCGCAAAACTGCTGGCCGACCAGCTCAAGGTCAAGCTTGAACTGACCCCGGTCAACAGCACCAACCGCATCCCGTTTCTTACCACCGGCAAAGTCGACCTGGTAATTTCCAGCCTCGGCAAGAACGCCGAGCGCGAAAAGGTCATCGACTTCTCCAAGGCCTACGCGCCGTTCTACCTCGCCGTATTTGGCCCGCCAGATGCGCCGATCAGCACCGTTGACGACCTCAAGGGCAAGACCATCAGCGTGACCCGCGGTGCCATCGAAGACATCGAGCTGACCGCCGTCGCGCCTAAAGAGGCAACGATCAAGCGCTTTGAAGACAACAATTCGACCATCGCCGCCTACCTCGCCGGCCAGGTGGACCTGATCGCCAGCGGCAACGTGGTGATGGTGGCCATCAGCGAGCGCAACCCCAAGCGCGTACCGGCACTGAAAGTGAAGCTCAAGGACTCGCCGGTCTATGTGGGCGTAAACAAGAACGAGCCGGCGCTGCTGGACAAGGTCAACCAGATTCTGGTCGCGGCCAAAGCTGACGGCAGCCTGGAAAAGAACGCAATGCAGTGGCTTAAAGAGCCGCTGCCGGCTGATCTCTGATCGCGGTAACGAGGGTTAGCTATGGCCTATCAATTCGACTTTGTGCCGGTTCTGGCCAATACCGATCTGTTGCTGCGCGGCGCGCTGTTCACCCTTGAGCTGACCGCCATCGGTGCAGTACTGGGCGTGGCGCTGGGAATCGTCGGCGCCGTGGTGCGGGCGTGGAAGATCCAGCCGTTCAGCTGGATCTTCGGGGTGTACGTCGAGTTGATCCGCAACACGCCGTTCCTGGTGCAGTTGTTTTTCATCTTCTTCGGCCTGCCGTCCCTCGGTTTGAAAATCACCGAATGGCAGGCGGCGGTGCTGGCGATGGTGATCAACCTGGGGGCGTACTCCACGGAGATCATCCGCGCCGGCATCCAGGCGATCCCGCGTGGGCAACTGGAAGCGGCGGCCGCGCTGGCGATGACGCGTTTCGAGGCGTTCCGCCATGTGGTGTTGCTGCCCGCGCTGGGCAAGGTCTGGCCGGCCCTGAGCAGCCAAATCATCATCGTGATGCTCGGCTCGGCAGTTTGTTCGCAAATCGCCACAGAAGAGCTGAGCTTCGCCGCCAACTTTATCCAGTCACGCAACTTCCGTGCTTTTGAAACCTATGCACTGACCACGTTGGTCTACCTGTGCATGGCGCTGATGATCCGCCAATTGCTGAACTGGATCGGCCGGCGCTATGTCATGAGGAACGCCCGATGAGTGATTTTTCGTTCTGGGACATCGTGCGCAACCTACTCACCGGCTTGCAGTGGACGCTGTTGCTGTCGCTGGTGGCGTTTATCGGCGGCGGCGTGATCGGCTTGTTGGTGATGACCATGCGTATCAGCAGCAAAGCCTTCCCGCGCAACGTTGCACGCACCTACATCGAACTGTTCCAGGGCACGCCGCTGTTGATGCAGCTGTTCCTGGTGTTCTTCGGCATCGCCTTGCTCGGCGTGGACATTTCGCCCTGGCTGGCGGCAGCCATTGCCTTGACCCTGTTCACCAGCGCCTACCTGGCCGAGATCTGGCGTGGCTGTGTCGACTCCATCGCCCACGGGCAATGGGAAGCGTCCGCGAGCCTGGCCCTCAACCCGCTTGAACAACTGCGCTACGTGATCCTGCCCCAAGCCCTGCGCATTGCCGTGGCGCCGACCGTGGGGTTCTCGGTGCAGGTGGTTAAAGGCACCGCCGTGACCTCGATCATCGGCTTCACCGAGCTGACCAAGACCGGCGGCATGCTCGCCAACGCGACCTTCGAACCCTTCATGGTCTATGGCCTGGTGGCGCTCGGTTACTTCCTGCTTTGCTACCCCTTGTCCCTCAGTGCGCGCTACCTGGAAAGGAGACTGCATGCCTCTGCTTAGAATTTCCGCCCTGCATAAGTATTACGGCGATCACCATGTACTCAAGGGCATCGACCTGAGTGTCGAAGAAGGCCAGGTGGTGGCGATCATCGGTCGAAGCGGCTCGGGTAAATCCACCTTGTTGCGCACCCTCAATGGCCTGGAGTCGATCAACGATGGAGTGATTGAAGTCGACGGCGAATACCTCGACGCCGCCCGCGCCGACCTGCGCAGCTTGCGGCAAAAGGTCGGCATGGTATTCCAGCAGTTCAACCTGTTTCCGCACCTGACGGTGGGTGAAAACGTCATGCTTGCGCCACAAGTGGTGCAGAAAGTGCCGAAAGCCAAGGCCGCGCAACTGGCGCGGCAGATGCTGGAGCGGGTCGGGCTGGGAGAGAAGTTCGACGCCTTCCCTGATCGACTGTCCGGCGGCCAACAGCAGCGGGTAGCTATCGCCCGGGCGCTGGCCATGTCACCCAAGGTATTGCTGTGTGATGAAATCACCTCGGCCCTGGACCCGGAACTGGTCAACGAAGTACTCAGCGTGGTGCGCCAATTGGCCAAGGATGGCATGACACTGATCATGGTCACCCACGAGATGCGTTTTGCCCGGGAAGTGGGGGACAAGCTGGTGTTCATGCACCAGGGCAAGGTGCATGAAGTGGGTGACCCGAAAATCCTGTTTGCCAACCCGCAGACCGCCGAACTGGCCAACTTTATCGGCTCGACAGAGACACCCGACTGAGCCGTCAGCCAGCCGGCACCAACTCAAAACGCCCACCGCCCTCCAGCACGGTTTTGTCGCGCACGGCGGTGGTCGTGTCGAAGAGATAAGTGTCGACTTGCACCTGGGCCGAAAACACGCGACCCACGACGGGCAGTCCGGCTGCCAGCACCACCATGGTCTGGTCCGGCAGCAGTTGGCCGCTTCGCTCGGCCCGATTATGCATCGGGGCCAACTCCGCGGGCCTGCCGTCCAGCACCGCCTGTTGGAGGCTAAGGTTGAAATACCCCTGCTCGCCAAACTTGAAGCCTTGGCCCACAGCGGGTACGCCTCGAAAACGCAGGGCGATGAGCGTGTCCTGCGGGCACACCACATTCAAATGCACCGTGCGCTTACCAAAAAGTACGCCTTGCGCAGCAGCCTGCCCACCATGGCGCAAGGCGCCAAGATCAACCTCTGGCCGGCTCAACGACAGACGACATTCTGCGGCATAGGCCTCGCCCGCCATCAACAGGCAGGACAGCACGCCTGCAGCGCCTACCTTAACGGCAGGTCGCTGAGGCGGTTTCGTAGGGTCGCTCATCATAAGATTGCTCCGCCAGGTCGAGTTGAAGTGTGCACGAAGCCCCGCTTGGCGATGACACCATGAGGGTTTGCGCGCTATCGATATTGCTCAGGAAAATCATGCCGTCTGCGACTACGTTGGTCAGGAATGCATTACCTGCACCCAGCACCGATGCACCCTGGGGCAGAGGCTCGCCAGCTGTATCCGTGGCCCTCAGTAGCACGCGTCGAACTTTAACCACCTCGAAGTCGACCTTGCTGAATGAACCTCGCCCGGCCTCCAGCACTTTCGTACCGTTCTTGATATCCACCTGCCGCGGCAAGGACTTGCCTTCGATTTCAAGCTGGCTGACTTGATAGGCGGGCAGCCCGGGAAGCACCGCCATGCCCCAGTGATCAGTCCACACCGGCCCTTGAGGGGTGCTGATGCGGGCCCCGGCTATATCACCGGCCGAGGCGACGCCAAACGTATCCTCGACCCGGTACGGCGTAAAGGTCACGCCCCGGTCATGGGCCACTACGGCGCCCTGCAATTGCCCGCTATAGCGTGTGCTGGAGCCATCCCGGTCAATGCCCGCGCCCGCCTGGGTATAACGCGACATGGTGTTGACCCAGCCGCCCACGGCCTGCTCATGATCGCCTCTCAAGTCTCTCTCGCCACGAAGCTCATAGTTGAGGGTTTCATCCACACGTTCGTTGTACGTGGTGCCAATACTGGATCGACGACCTTGATGCCGTGCAACAGAGCTGAGGGACCGCTCACGGCCCAGCGGTACAGTGACCTGCAAGCGAACCCCGACGCCATCATTGTCGCCCCTGGTGTCACCCGACTTACCCACTTGCGAGTCCACCGTCACACCCACGTTCGCGTACCTGAAGTCCTTGCTCCATGAGCCATAGACGTTTTGGGTGGTCCTGCTATTGAAATGAGCCGCCCGGGAATAGCCCAGCGAAAACTCGCCAACCTCTCGGACAGCCCAACTGAAGCCCGCGGTGTACTGGGTTTTAAACCGCGCGTCCCCGGCCTCGGCGGCGGCAGTACGCAGGGTGTCGAGCACCTCACGATAGCCTGGGGTTTGAGCAGTCGCGCTCAGCGACACCTGCACATTGCCAGGCAACGTGCTTCCCAGGGAAACGCTGTTGCGCGCGCCCTGGAGCTTTTTTTTTCGGTCGCGCGCAAGGTTGTTCCGCAGCCCCAAGGAAAAACGTTCGCCAAAACCGGTGTCCAGCGCAAAGCCCACCGAGTTGTAGTTGTCGGTACCCTGCACCCCGGAGCTGAAGGCGCTGCGCTTGCCCAATGCCCACGTTCCGCTGGCCATTCCCAGCACAGGCTCTTTGGCGCCACTACGGTTCACATCACGCACCTTGCCCAGCCCAGCCGTATAACCCGTCCTGACCGGTACTGCCGCGCGAAAAGACGCCGCCGGCACCACGAAGCTACGTCGCCCTCCTCGCGTTTCGATGACACTGACCTGAAGGTCACTTGTGCCATTGAGCAAAGGTAAATTGTTCAATGAAAAGGGACCTTCGGGCACCACCGTGGTGTAAATCAGGGCGCCTGATTGGCGTACCTCAACCCGTGATTGGCTGACGGCCACGCCCTCAACCACGACGCCTGCACCGCTCGAACCGCTCGCGACCCCGTCGGGAAACAACTGCGCACCCAACAGTTGCACACCGCCAAATACCGGGCTGGTGCCGGAGATCTGCCCCAATTGGAGCGTAGATGCCAACGGCACTAAATCACGCTGTGCGTAGGCAAACAGATGCTCAGTAGTGGAGCGACCATCGCTGGAGACATACAACTGGCGACTACGGGCAATCCAGTCGCCGAAGTTGAAGCCTATTTCAGTCGAAGCGGAGAAATAACGGCTGGTGTCCTCCCGCGAATGGCTATTACTGCCCTGCAGGTCATAGTTGAGCATCCCTGCGGTACCGCCCCGGGAGTAGTGGCCAGACCCGCGTTGCAGTTCGCGCAACGCCTGGGTAGGCACCACCAGGAATACTTCCTCGCTTCCCGGGCGTAACGTTGCGACCGTATTGGGATACTCAGAGAGGAAGTCATGGCAAGCCTGGTCAACCGCTGCGTCTTTGTTCAGTACCCGGGAAGGCACTTGCAAGCCCGCTCGGTCGAGCAAACCACGGGTGAAACACAACTCGCCTTCATGATTGAAACGCACATCCGCCAGCCCGACCCGGTCACCATTCACCGTCAGCCCGACAACGCGCACGCCTTCGGTGAAACGCGCAGCGCTACGGAAATAACGAGCGACGCCGGGGTCAATGCCGCGAGCCTGTAAGGTCGCCAGGTCGAACCCCAGCAACTGGGTGCCGGGCTGGGCAGCGTAAGCCTGCTCAGCCATCCCCGACAGGATCGCCACACACACCAGGCCATTACGCCTGGATCGCTCATCGTCACGCTTGGTTTTAGATAGTTTTTTACTGACTGCACCCGTAACTCTTTTGACTTTTCTCATGACCGGTCAAGGCGCATTGGCTAGGAGTAATGCGTCGTAGCTGTCGACGGTAAATCCATAGATGGTGGCCGGCTCGAGGGTCACTGAAGTGGCGTCCGGTAGGGCCTTCTTCAGGTCAACCCTCAACACTTCGCCCGGCAAGATATAGGCGCGAGGAAGGATGGCTTGAATTTTTTGCGGATTGACCTTCACTTCAGTGCCCAGTCGGACCACATAAGGACTGTCGTTGCGCACGATCAGAGTGCTGGCCTGCAGTTGCCAGGTCAGTAGCTCCCAGGGTGCTTCATTTCGAGGCAAGCCTTTGGGGTGCAGGATCAGGGGCAAATTCTGCCGAAGGCTGATACCGATGGTCGCACCCGAACCGGGTCGCGTCTGAGGAACGCCCTCGAAAGACACGCGCTTCAAACGCTGTGTCTTGAGCGGCTCCTTGCCAATCGCCAGGAACCTCACCATCTGCTGCTCCCCTGCATCGACTCGTGCAACAGGCGGCGTTATAAGCACCAACGGCTCAAGGTCTTCAGGAATATCTTCGATCGTCGAATGAAGTAAGGCGGGGCCTCCATCGGTATTGGTTACGTTGATGCTGACTTCACCCTCCGACTCGTTCAGCACAATAACGGTTGTTTCAGGACGCATACCATCTGCCCATACACCAGCAGCGAACACCATATTCAAACAAACATACAAAGGTGCAAGAACCTTGAATCTCAACTGAGTCATCGAACGACCTTCCCATTACCTCAAGAATACAAACCAGTCGACGCAAGCTCTGGCAAAATAACACTCAGCCCTAACTTGCACCGACCCAATTCAAATAATGCTTAGAGGTAACGCAGTTCCAAGGTCGCTTGACCATCAAGAGCGATTTGACTCGTCATATCAAGCTCAGAAGTTTTATTGATAACTGCCTGAATTTCCAGATTCCCGGCCAGTGTATTCAGTTGGATTGGCGTGTTGGTGCCAGTGTGCCATGCAGCAATGTTCGCGCCTTGCCCCAAAGCCGGCCCACCCTGCACCCAACTTGTACCATTATTGATACTGGTAAGAACGTTTACCGCCCTGCCATCAGCCACAGAGTTACGCAGGTGTACAACGTAACCGCCTATTTTCTGCGCTCTTGCGGTTGTGCCCAAGCCGTAGTTATAGGTATCGGTGTAACTCCCGCCAATCTGACTAACCATCAGGTTCGGGATCCGGCTGCTGGCGCGGTTATCCACTGCCTTGATAC
The DNA here is from genome assembly GCF_034044025.1 of Pseudomonas sp. SED1. Taxonomy (NCBI): domain Bacteria; kingdom Pseudomonadati; phylum Pseudomonadota; class Gammaproteobacteria; order Pseudomonadales; family Pseudomonadaceae; genus Pseudomonas; species Pseudomonas sp. SED1. Next base: position 2,313 of record NZ_JAXCIS010000229.1, on the reverse strand, counting down.
CCACCTTGGTCTTTACGCCGCTGCTGCACCTGATTGCATAAGGAGTAGTCTTGGTGGCCAACTTGGTATAGTTGGTTGGGCTCAAGGTGCTGGGATTGATAGCACCGTAATCAATAACAGAGTTAGTGATTGTAAAACTGCAGCTGGAAGGCGCGATAGTACCTTTGACACGAAGATCGGCGGCTTGCGCGCTCAGACCTGCAACAGCCAGGAACATGCCCACCAATACAGCAATATTTTTCTTCATCAGATAGTTACCTTTCAATGAGAGAAACGGCTAATTACAGATGGCCAGAAACGATCATTGCCCGCGTTCATGCGGACAAACTTATGCAGCACGATGCTCTGATCCATAAATAAATACCGCCACGGCACAAATGCCGAATCGAAGTATCGGCATATCAATTCCACAATAAAGCCGGAAAAAATTTCAATCCTCGTATGAACCATCAGGCATATCGCCTTGAACCTTCCTGCGCCGTTGTGCGAGCGTGCGTAAAATCGCTCAGGATGAATACGAATACGCGTAGGAACTATCAGTTACCCCAATAGGTGCTTGGTTGAACAAATATGGACCACATCAACTATTAACTTAGTAATACGAGATGAACGCACATTTCCTACAACGACAACTCGCCGGTCTCATAGCGGTTTTGGAAAAATTACTCTGGCACTACGCGTTGGCGTCAGCGGTTGATCGTGGCACGATGGCGAGGTTATCGACCGAGACCCCTTAACCATGCCGCAATCCCAAGCCAAGAATCTGTCCCTGATCGCCGCCATCGACCTGGGCTCCAACAGCTTTCACATGGTCGTGGCCAAGGCCCAGAACGGCGAAATCCGCATCCTTGAGCGGCTCGGCGAGAAAGTGCAACTGGCTGCCGGGATCGACGATGAGCGTCAGCTCAATGAAGAATCCATGCAGCGCGGGCTCGATTGCCTGAAGCGCTTTGCCCAACTGATCAACGGCATGCCCCCGGGCGCCGTGCGGATCGTCGGCACCAACGCCCTGCGCGAAGCCCGCAACCGCGGCGAATTCATCCGCCGTGCCGAGGACATTCTCGGCCACCCCGTAGAAGTCATCTCCGGCCGTGAGGAAGCGCGCCTCATCTACCTCGGCGTTTCCCATACCCTGGCCGACACACCGGGCAAACGCCTGGTGGCCGACATCGGCGGGGGCAGTACCGAGTTCATCATTGGCCAGCGTTTCGAACCATTGCTGCGCGAAAGCCTGCAGATGGGCTGCGTCAGCTACACCCAGCGCTATTTCAAGGATGGCAAGATCACCCCGGCCCGCTACGCCCAGGCTTATACGGCAGCGCGGCTGGAGATCATGAGCATCGAGCACGCCCTGCACCGCCTGACCTGGGATGAGGCCATCGGCTCGTCCGGTACCATTCGCGCCATCGGTCTGGCGCTCAAGGCCGGCGGCCACGGCACTGGCGAGGTCAACGCCGAAGGCCTGGCCTGGCTCAAGCGCAAGCTATTCAAGCTGGGAGATGCCGAGAAGATCGATTTTGACGGCATCAAGCCTGACCGCCGCACGATTTTCCCCGCAGGCCTGGCGATTCTCGAAGCTATTTTCGACGCCCTCGAACTGCAACGCATGGACCACTGCGACGGCGCCCTGCGTGAAGGCGTGCTGTACGACCTGCTGGGCCGCCATCATCACGAGGACGTCCGTGAACGCACCCTCAGCTCGTTGATGGAGCGTTACCACGTCGACCTGGAACAAGCGGCGCGGGTTGAGCGCAAAGCGCTGCACGCGTTTGACCAGGTGGCCGAGGACTGGGACCTGGAAGACGGCGTCTGGCGTGAACTGCTGGGCTGGGCGGCCAAGGTCCATGAAGTGGGGCTGGACATCGCCCACTACCATTACCACAAGCACGGCGCCTACCTGATCGAGCACTCGGACCTGGCGGGTTTCTCTCGGGAAGACCAGCAGATGCTCGCGTTGCTGGTACGCGGCCACCGCCGCAATATTCCGAAGGACAAGTTTGCCGAGTTCGGTGACGAAGGCATCAAGCTGATTCGCCTGTGCGCGCTGCTGCGTTTCGCGATCCTGTTCCACCACATCCGTGGCACCCAGGAAATGCCGCAAGTGGTGCTGCGCGCCAATGCCGACAGCCTGGACGTGGTGTTCCCGAAGAACTGGCTGGATGAAAACCAGCTGACCCAGGCGGATTTCGCCCAGGAAGCCGAATGGCTGACGCGGGTTGGGTTGACGCTGAACGTACGCTGATAGGGGTGAGTGACGCGGAGCGTCACAGGATGTATTCCCACGCAGAGCGTGGGAACAATCAAACGCCACAA
>NZ_JAXCIS010000228.1:0-2639 GCF_034044025.1 Pseudomonas sp. SED1 | reverse complement strand
ATCTGGTGACTGATCCACCGCGTTCGCGAGCAAGCCCGCTCCCACATTTTGATCCAGTTGAGTCAGGGAAACCGGGTTACTTGCCCGGCACCAACGTCAACCGCGTCTTCCCATACACCCCGTCAAAGTTCTGCGGCTGCATCGGGAAGCTCAGGTATTGCGCCTTCAGCCACGGGTCGATGCCATTGGCATAGTTCGGGCTGGCCGGGTTGCCGGATTGGCCGATGCCGCTTTGGCCCATCATCGGTTCCACCTGGCCGAAGTCGACAATCATCCGCAGCGCCGGCACCTGGGTCGTGTCGAAACTCTGGCCCCAGCTATACGGTGCGCTGTTCAGCGTGTTGTGATCGCCGCCCGCTGCCAGTGGGCCGCGAATGTTCTGGCCGCTGGCGTTCTTCCAGGTGTAGCTGTGCAATTTGCCCCACTGCCAGGCCTTGTGATCGGCGCCCAGTGCGCTATCGCCTGCGGTGATTGCGGCGGCCAGGCTGCGGGCCAGGATCACCGGTTTGTCGGTTTTCTGCCCGGTGCGCGCATCATTCCAGAACGGGCTGTCTTCGCGCCCCAGCAAGTGGTCGGCCACCGCCGAGTACGACAGGTTGGCGTTGCCGATAAAGGCTTTCCAGGTGGCGCTGTTTTCCGGACCGAGTTCGTCGAGGAAAATCTGCTTGGCGCTTTCCTGCAGGAACAGTTCATAAATCGCTGCGTCGGCAGAGGTGGAGACGAGACGGCCATCGAACGCCATCAGGCGGCCCAGGGCTTCCCGCGCCTTGGTCTGGTCTGCCGCCGGCAATCCATCGATCGCCTGTTTCAGCGGCTGGGCCATGCCCGGCGCCTGGAACATGCTCTTGAGCTTGGCGGCAAACGTGGTGGTCTGGTCGTACTGCATGGCGATCATGCTGCGGCTGTCATGCTTGCCACTGCCGGCCAGTTGCGCGATACGTTCGGCACGTTCCGGCGCGGCCCAGGAGTTGGATAACTGCATGCCGTAGCCGCGCGGAATGGTGCGCTGGTTGGCGGTGCCGATCCAGCCTTGGGCCGGGTCCTGATCGTAAGGGTGCAGCATCGCGTCGGCGTAGCCATCCCAGTCAAAACGCCCGTCCCAGCCCGGCGACGGCACCAGGCCTTCGCCTTCACGGCGGTTCGGGAAGCGCCCGGTCACTTGCCAGCCGATGCTGCTGGCATCGGCGAACACCATGTTCAAGGCAATTGCGCGAATTTCCCGGGTGGCGTCAGACGCTTTACCGGCGGTTTGCGCGCGGGACAGGTCGAAGAACGCGTCCAGGCTCTTGTCGTCCTTGAAATCGGCGGTCTGCAAGGCCAGGCCGTAGCCGCTGCTCAGCGACTGGGCACTATTGAGCAGTGGCCCGTGGCGGGTTTCATACACGGCTTCACGAATCGGCCGCTGGCCCTTGGCGAAGTAGGTTTCGTTGCGCACGATGGCCGGCAGCCATTTGCCGTTGTTCTCGTAGTATAGCGCGTTGCCCTGGCGCTTGACCTTCTCCAGGAACACATCCTGGGTGTCGCCCGAGACCTGGCTCATGCTCCACGCCACCTTGCCGTTGAAGCCGGAAAGCAGGGTTGGCAAACCGGCGATGGACACACCGGCGGCCTGGTATTTCGGCGAGCGGATCTGCACGTAGTTCCACAGCGACGGCGCCTGCATTGAGGTCGACAGATCATTGGCCAAAAGGCTTTTGTTGCTGCGGCTGCGCTGCGGGCCGATCGCCCAGTTGCTGGAGCTGGAAGTGCCCAAGGTGTTCAAGGTGCCGAGGTGTTCGCTGAGACTGGTCAACGCGGCGAGGCCCGGGATCTGGCTCAGGTTGATGCCCTTGAGCTTGTCGGACTCGGCCACCGGCAACGGTTCATCCGGGTAGCTTGGGGTCAGCCAGGCGAGTTTGTCGGCGCCGACTTTCTGCGCCAGCACCAACGAGGACAACTCTTCCTGCAAGTTGGTCGACTCGCTGAAATTCAGCAGGCAGAACAGCAGCGCCGAATCTTCCGGCTTCCAGTATTCAGGCTTGTAGCCGGTCTGGGCCAGGTCTGGCGGCAGCTTGTCGCGGTAGCGGAACAGGTAGGCGTTGACCCCGCGCGCATACACCTCAAAGAAGCGCTTGAGGCGCGGCGACGAGGCGTTATACAGCTCGCCGGCGCTCTTGCGCAGGTTGACCGCCCGCATGAATCGGTCGACATCCAGCACTTGCGGCCCGGACATTTCCGCCAGGCGGCCCTGGGCCAACAGGCGCAGGGTGACCATCTGGGTGATGCGGTCGCTGGCGTGCACATAGCCCAGAGTGAACAGCGCATCGTGGAAGGTGCTGCTTTCAATCAGCGGGATGCCCTGGCTGTTGCGGCGCACGGAAACGTTCTGCGCCAGGCCCTTGATGGGCTGCACGCCGGAAACCGCAGGCAATGTGTCTTGGGTGCTTTGTAACTGGCAACCGGCCAGGCCCAAGGCACTGGCAATTGCCGCGGCAACGCCGAACCGGGGAAGAAAATGTGAGAGGGCTGGCGAGGCCATGGCAAAGCTCCTGCGGGGGGTAGCGTCAGTAAAGGCGCTACGTTAGTGAGCGCGGCGAAACGACGCAAGCGGGAGGCGATGCTTATTTCAGGATTTGCGTAAGGTTTTTAGTCGGGCACAA
>NZ_JAXCIS010000227.1:0-107918 GCF_034044025.1 Pseudomonas sp. SED1 | reverse complement strand
TTTTGGTTACTTTTGGGCTCTTTTCAAAAGTGACCCGCTGTAAGAGCGGAACCAATACAAGCCATCACCTAAATAACGGATATACACACCCACCCAGCTCCACATTTTTGATAGGCGTATGTCAGGCGTGCAGGCGAACCCACACGCTGACCAACACCGTAGCCGCCATCAACCACGCCACCGCCGCCACCGCCAGCGAGGCCTCCAGGCGCATTCGGTCAACCATCACATACAACGTCGCCAGGTACACAAAGTACGGAATAATCGACCACATCCCGAACACGATGGTGGTCTTCAAATCCTCCACCGACCGCCCCTTGCCGACGATGTAATGCGCGATCAACGCAAACGTCGGAAACAGCGGCACCAACCCGGCGATGTAGTAATTCCTGGTCTTGGCCAGCGCCGCCAGAATCAGCACCACCCCCGCGCCCAATGCCGCCTTCAACAATAAATCCACAATGCGCTCCTAGTGGCTCAGCCCGTATTTCTTGACCTTGTCGAACAACGTGGTCTTGGCCATCCCCAGTTCCTGGCTGGCCTGGGTCAGGTTGCCGCCGCTGCGCTGCAACGCGTCATTGAGCAGGTTGCGCTCGAACGCTTCCACCGCTTCGGTAAAGGCCAAACCGTGGTTGCCGCTGCTGGCGCCGCTCTTTTTAAACGCCGGCAAACCCAGGGCAAACCGCTCGGCTACGTTGCGCAATTCCCGCACGTTGCCCGGCCAGTCGTGGCTCATCAGGTTGGACAGGGTCTGGTTGTCGAGGTCCGGCGCGGTACGGTCGAAACGCAACGACGACTGCTGCAGGAAGTGTTCGAACAATTGCAGGATATCTTCCCGGCGTTCCCGCAGCGGCGGCAGTTCCAGGGTTACCACGTTGAGGCGGTAATACAGGTCGCTGCGAAACTGGTTGGCGCGGCTCAGGTCGTCGAGGTCGGACTTGGTGGCGGCGATCACCCGGCAATCCACCGCCACGCTCTGGTTCGAGCCCAGGCGTTCCAGGGTGCGTTCCTGCAATACCCGCAGCAGCTTGATCTGCAGGTTCATCGGCATGCTTTCCACTTCGTCGAGGAACAGCGTGCCTTCGTGGGCATGTTCGATCTTGCCGATGCGGCGCTTGCCGGCGCCGGTAAATGCGTTGGCTTCATGGCCGAAGATTTCGCTTTCGAACAGGTTCTCCGGCAGGCCACCGCAGTTCAAGGCAACGAACTGGTGGGAATGACGCCGGCTGAAATCATGCAGGCAACGGGCGACCAGTTCCTTGCCGGTGCCGGTCTCGCCTTCGATCAACACGTTGGCTGAGGTGTCGGCGACGTTGGCGATCAACTCCCGCAGGTTTTGCATGGCGGGGGAGCGGCCGATGATCCGGCCTTCCAGCGAGTCGCGCTCGGCCAGTTGCCGACGCAGCGACCAGACTTCCCTGGCCAGCCCGCGTTGCTCCAGGGCGCGACGGGCAACGTCCACCAAGCGCTCGGGGGAGAAGGGTTTTTCCATGAAGTCATAGGCGCCATTGCGCATCGCGCCCACGGCCATGGAGATGTCTCCGTGGCCGGTGATCAGCACCACCGGCAGGCTTTTATCCAGGGCCTTGAGGCGGGTCAGCAGTTCCAGGCCGTCGATGCCCGGCAGGCGAATATCGCTGATGACGATGCCGGCGAAGTTTTCGCCAACCCGGGTCAGGGCTTCCTCGGCACTGCCCACGCCCACGCTGGGAATGTCTTCCAGGGCCAGGGCTTGCTGGCAGCCGAGCAATACATGGGGGTCGTCTTCGACGATCAGGACGGTCAGGTCGGTGTTTTTTTCTGCGTTCATTTCGACTCGACTTGTTGAGGGCTCGCCAGCGGCAAACTCAGGACAAAGGCAGTACCACCGCTGGCCGGGTGCTCGACGGCGAGGTTGCCGCCGGTGGCGGCCGCGAGGCTGGCCGACAGCGTCAGGCCCAGGCCCAGGCCTTGTTCGCCGGGTTTGGTAGTAAAGAACGGTTCGAACAAATGCTTGCGGGTCTCGGGATCAATCCCGTGGCCGTTGTCGCGTACCCGCAGGCGGTATTTGCCGTCGACGATGTCGCCTTCCAGCCACAGTTCGGGGGCCGGTTGCGCTTGCATTGCGTCCAGGGCGTTGCCGATCAGGTTGACCAGGATCTGCTCCAGGCGCGTCTGGTCGATCTGCAATTGCGCGCTGGTGAAGTGACGGTGAACCGTTAGCGGCAAGGTTTCCAGGCGGCTGCCGAGGATCTGGAACGTGGCGTCCACCGCCTTGCCCAGATTGGCCTCGCCCTGGTCATCACCGCGCCGGGCGAAGGAGCGCAGGCTGGCGGTGATGCGGCCCATGCGGTCGATCAGTTCGTTGATGGTCTTGAGGTTGGCACTGGCGGTGTCCAGCGCCCCACGCTCCAGGAAGCGTACGGTGTTGCCCGACAGCGTGCGCAAGGCGGCCAGTGGCTGGTTCAATTCGTGGGCGATGCTGGTGGACATCTGGCCGATGGCGGCAAGTTTGCCGGCCTGCACCAGTTCGTCCTGGGCCCGGCGCAAGGTTTCCTCGGCCTGGCGCCGCTCGCGAATCTGGCTCTTGAGCCGTTCGTTGCTGGCCCGCAGGTCGGTGGTGCGTTCGGCAATCCGTCGCTCCAGCTGATTGTTGGCTTCCTGCAGGGCTTCCCGGGCGGCGAGGCGGGTGGCGATCACCTTGCGGCGCTCGTTCCAGGCGATCAACAGGAACGCCACCAACGCGAAGGCCACGGCCACCAGGATGCCCTGGTTGATGGCGGCCTGGCGCAGGTCGTTCAGCGGGGTGAGCAGGGTGAAGTTCCATGGGGTGTCGTTCAACGGGCGGGTCTGGGCCAGGTAGCTGACCTCATGCTCGTCGGCCACCACTTCGCTGTTGGCCGGGAAGGTTAATTTCTCGGTGCCTTCATTGAGACGCTCACGGGCCAGTGGTTCAAGCTCGTTGAGCGTCGCCCAGTAATATTGCAGGCTGTGGGCGAGGCGGTCCTTGGTGTCATCGCTCAGTGGTCGCACGGACTTGAGGCGACGGGCCGGGTCGCTGGAGAGAATGATGATGCCATTCTCGTCACTGACAAAGGCCTCCAGGCGCGCCCGCTGCCAGCGCTCTTCCAGCGCTTCCAGGCGGACCTTGACCACGGCGACGCCGATGATCTTGCCGTGTTCTTCCAGGCCATGGGCCAGGTAATAGCCGGGTTCGCCGTTGGTGCTGCCGATGCCGTAGAAACGGCCGGGCTGGCCGCGCACGGCATTCTGGAAATAGGCACGGAAGGACAGGTCTTCACCCTGGTAACTGTCGGCGTCGCGCCAGTTACTGGTCGCCAGCACACGGCCGGTGGTATCCATCACGTAAATCGCCCGGCTGCGACTGCGCCGGTTCAGGCCTTCGAGGTAGTCGTTGACGGTTTTGCGGGTTTCCTGATTCGGGTCGGCCAATAACCTGGAGACGCTGGATTCCAGCTCCAGGAGACTGGGCAGGTAGGTGTATTTGCTGAGTTCGCTCTCGACGGTGCGGGCGTGCAATTCCAGCTGGCGTTCGCCGGTATCGCTGAGGGTGCGGATCCCATAGAACTCACTGATCCAGAAGCCGACGTAACCCAGTCCGATCATCAGCGCGATGATCAGCGGCGGCAGGAACAATTGGCGAATCAGACGAGGCTTCACGGCAAGTGATGGCGGCGCGGCGCGAAAGAGGTTGGGGTCGCATTTCATCACAGATGCCTTGGGTCAGCTATCGCTCACTTGCCAACTGTAGGAGCGAGCTTGCTCGTGAAAAACTCAAGGGCACCGCGCTCATCCAGGATGATCGCGTTATCGTTGACGTCTTTCGCGAGCAAGCTCGCTCCTCCAGAAGAGCAGCGAGCTGCGGCTTTTTAGTGCTGCAGGATTTTCTCAAGGAAGTGCTGCGCGCGCTCGGAGCGGGCGCTGATGTCGCCGAAGAATTCCTCTTTCGGGCAGTCTTCGATGATCTTGCCGGCGTCCATGAAGATCACCCGGTCGGCGACCTTGCGGGCGAAACCCATTTCGTGGGTCACGCACATCATGGTCATGCCTTCCTGGGCCAACTGCACCATCACGTCGAGTACTTCGTTGACCATTTCCGGGTCGAGGGCCGAGGTTGGTTCGTCGAACAGCATGACGATCGGGTCCATCGCCAGCGCACGGGCAATCGCCACACGCTGTTGCTGGCCGCCGGAAAGCTGGCCCGGGTGCTTGTGGGCGTGAGCCGACAGACCGACGCGCTCCAGCAGTTGCAGGCCCTTCTTGGTGGCTTCTTCCTTGCTGCGACCCAATACCTTGATCTGCGCGATGGTCAGGTTTTCGGTGATGGTCAGGTGTGGAAACAGCTCGAAGTGCTGGAACACCATGCCGACGCGCGAGCGCAGTTTTGGCAGGTTGGTCTTCGGGTCGGCGATGGAGGTGCCGTCCACGACCACGTCGCCTTTCTGGAACGGTTCCAGGGCGTTGACGCACTTGATCAGGGTGGATTTGCCGGAGCCGGACGGCCCGCACACCACGATCACTTCGCCTTTTTTAACCTCGGTGCTGCAATCGGTCAGCACCTGGAAGTCGCCATACCACTTGTTGATATTCTTGATAGAGATCATACGGCAAACCTTTTTTGCAGACGCTTGACCAGCAGCGAGGCGGAAAAGCTGATGATGAAGTAGACGACACCGGCGAAGATCAGGAACTCATTGGAGCGGCCGATGATGTCGCCGTTGGAGCGGGCGGAGTTGAGGAAGTCCACCAGGCCCACGGTGTAGACCAGCGAGGTGTCCTGGAACAGGATGATCGACTGTTGCAGCAGCAACGGGGTCATCTTGCGGAACGCCTGGGGCAGGATGATCAGGCGCATGGTCTGGCCGTAGGTCATGCCCATGGCCTGCGCGGCGGCCATCTGGCCCTTGGGGATCGACTGCACGCCGGCCCGCACGATTTCGCAGAAGTACGCCGCCTCGAACATCATGAAGGCCACGACGCAGGAGGTGAACGCACCGATCGGGGTGTCTTCGCCGGTGATCCAGCGCAGCACGAACGGCACCGCCAGGTAGAACCAGGTGATCACCAACAGCAGCGGGATCGAGCGGAAGTAGTTCACGTAGGCGCCGGCCAGGCGCGACATCAGCTTGTTGGACGACAAGCGCATCAGCGCCAGGATGGTGCCGATGATGATGCCACCGACCACGCCCATGACCATCAACTGCAAGGTCATGACCATGCCGTTCCACAGGCCCGGGATGGCGGGGATGATGCCACTGAAATCGAATTCCATTATTTACCCCCCACGGAGATCAGGCCGGGCACGGCAACTTTCTTCTCGACCACGCGCATCAGCAGCATCAGGCTCATGTTCAGGGTGAAGTAAATCAGCGTGGCCAGGGTGAAGGCCTCAAACAGGTTGGCCGAGAACTCGGCGGTCTGTTTGGTTTGCGCCAGCAGTTCCATCAAGCCGATCAGGGACGCCACGGAGGAGTTCTTGAAGACGTTGAGGAATTCCGAGGTAAGCGGCGGAATGATGATCCGGTAGGCCTGGGGCAGCAGCACGTTCCAGTAGATCTGTGGCAGCTTGAAGCCCATGGCGCGTGCGGCGGATTCCTGGCCGCGTGGCAACGCCTGGATGCCGGTGCGCACTTGTTCGCACACACGTGCGGCAGTGAACAGGCCCAGGCAAACGACAACACTCAGGTAAGCCGAAGTGGTCGGGTTGAGGTCTTGTTTGTACCAGTCCTGCAGGTTCTGCGGCAGCATGTCAGGTATGAGGAAGTACCAGATAAACAGCTGAACCAGCAGCGGCACGTTACGAAACAGTTCCACGTAGCAGGTCGCAATGCCCGATACGATGCGGTTTGGCACGGTGCGCATGACGCCGAGTACGGAGCCCAGCAGCAAGGCGATAATCCAGGCCACGATGGCGATGGCGATGGTCCAGCCCAGTCCGGAGATGTACCAGTCGAGATAAGTCTCGCTGCCAACGCCGGTGGACTTGAAGAATACGCCCCAGTCCCAGTTGTAGTTCATTAGGGTCTCCCCTCGAGATCGATCGATGTACAAGCACCCGCTTGGGGAAGATCCTTTCCCGCCCGACGGTGAACGCCAGGCACACACGATCGGCTCGGAAACCGCCAGGTCGAGTGTTCCAAAATTAAAGCCAGCAGGTAGTAACAGACGCCTGAGGGAGGGTTGGCTCCCTCAGGAGATAAGCTTAGTCAGGTATCAGATTTTTACGTCAGGCGCTGGTTTGTCGCTTGGGTTTGCGATCAGCTCCTTCACCTTTTCGCTCATCGGGAAGTTCAGGTTCAGGCCTTTTGGTGGGATCGGGCTTTCGAACCACTTGCTGTAGATCTTGTTGATTTCGCCGGATTTGAACAGGGCAACGATGGCGTCATCGACAGCCTTCTTGAAGGCCGGGTCGTCTTTACGAACCATGCAGGCGTAGGCTTCGAAGGACTGCGGAGTACCGGTGATGACCCAGTCATCCGGCTTCTTGGCCTTGGCTTCTTCACCTGCCAGCAGGGCGTCGTCCATCATGAAGGCTACGGCGCGGCCGCTTTCCAGCATCTGGAAGGATTCGCCGTGGTCTTTGGCGGAGATGACGTTCATGCCCATCTGCTTGTCGGCGTTCATCGCTTTGATGATGCGCTCGGACGTGGTGCCAGCGGTGGTCACGACGTTCTTGCCTTTCAGGTCAGCGAAATCGCTATAGGACGGCTTGCCATCCTTGTCTTTCTTGACCAGCAAACGGGTGCCGATTTCGAAGATGTTGACGGTGAAGTCGACTTGCTGGGCGCGTTCGGCGTTGTTGGTGGTGGAGCCGCACTCGAGGTCCGCGGTGCCGTTCTGGATCAACGGGATACGGGTTTGCGAGGTGACCAGGTTGTACTTGGCCTTCAGATCGGGTTTGTTCAGGTCTTTTTTCAGTTGCTCGACGACGGCCAACTGAATGTCGTGGGAGTAGCCCACTGGCTTGCCCGAACCATCCGCGATATAGGAAAACGGAATGGAGCTGTCGCGGTGAGCGAGAGTGATCGTGCCGGAGTCGTTGATTTTCTTCAGTGTGCCGGTGAGTTCGGCGGCGAAAACTGGAGTGCTGATCAGAGCAGCAGCGATAGCTGCGCCCAAAATATGGGGAACGATACGCATCAATACTTCCTCGACATTTGTTTTTTTTATGAGACCGGTTGGTACGGCCACGTTTTTATATAAACAGTACTGCGAATGCCCATGACGGCTCCTGAGGCGCCTCAGGCAATCGCCTACGAGTGTAGAGCATGAGTCGTGCCATACCAGTGGTAAAAGGATAAGACCATGATTTATATAGAGATTAACTTTGTGTGACGAACGTTTGTCGCAAGGTTGATCCGGCAAACCGAATAGGCTGGGGTATAGCGTTCGGAAATCCGAATGCCTGGATACGTTTATATCGCCCATGAAAAAGCCCCGGGGCCGTGGCTCTGCGGGGCGTCTTAGTGTGGATTTTTCGTCAGAACGTGTAGTCGGCCGAGACAACCGCTGCGCGACCATCGCCGGGTACCGCCCAACCGTTGTTACGGATGCGGGTGAGGTAGTCCTTGTCGAACAGGTTGTTGACGTTCAGTTGCAGGTTCAGCTGTTTGTTGACCTTGTAGCCGAGCATCGCTCGCTGCACCGCGTAGCCAGGCGAAGTCGGTGCTCCTGCGGCGCTGGCCAGGTACTGCTTGGTTTGCGCCGTGATGCCATAGCCCACCTGGAAGTCGTGGGGCAGGTCGTACACCGTCCAGAGGCTGGCCGCATGTTTGGGGGTGAAGGTCAGCGGCTCACCTTTCTGCACGTCGAGGCCGGTGGTCGCCAGGGTGTAATCGCTGGCGCTGCGCAGCACGCGGGTGTTCAGGTAGGTGTAGTTGGCGAAGACCTTCCAGCGGTCAGTAAGCTGGCCGCTCAAGCCCAGGGCCACACCATCGGCACGCGCCTTGCCGTCGAGGGTTTGCGTGCCGCTGAGGTTGCTCGGGTCGTTATCGGCGACTTTGTAGTTGGTGCGGTCATTGCGGAAGATCGCGCCCGTCAGCGACAGGGCATTGTCGAGCAGGTCCCACTTGGTGCCGATCTCATAGCTGACGGCGGTTTCAGGGTCTACGTTGCAGTTGTTGGTGGCCACGCTGGAGCTTTTGGCCGGGGTGTAGCAACTCCCATTGACGCTGGCTTGGGAAGGCGTCTTGCTGTTGCCGTAGGCGATATAGAAGCTGCCGTTTTCCGCCGGTTTGTAGACCAGGGCCAGGCGATAGGACGTCAGGTCATCCGCTTGGCCGTAGCGCACGCCGGGCGTTTCCACTCCGCTGGTGGAATAGGCGTTGGTCACCGAACTGCCCGCGTTGTGCTCGTAGCGCAGGCCGCCATTGATTTCCCATTGAGGGTTGAGTTTGAGCGTGTCGAAGGCATAGGCGGCGCGGTTGTTCAGCGCGCCATCGACGTGGGCCGCCCGGGTGAAATTGACCGGGCCGGTCCATTCGGAGTTCGGATCGCTGTAGCTGACCGGTGGCGGCACTATCGTGCTGCCGTTGCTGTTAGTCAGCCACTTTCCGGTATCCGCCTCGTATTCCTCGCGGCTGATGGCGATACCGGTCACCAGCGTGTGGTCGATGAAACCGGTACTGAAGTGGCTGGTGACGTCGGTCTGGTTAGTGAACATTTTGTTCTGGGTGTTGCGCTCGTTACCCAGTGAGCCACCGCTTGGCTGGAAATAACCCGGCTTGAGGCCCGCGGCGCAAGGCGCGCCCGTGATCTGGGCGCCGCTGGCGAGGCAGCCGGCCTGCGCACCTTCGGGGCCCGAGGCGCGCAGGTCCTGGCGAACGCGCTCGACGCGGGTGAAGTTACGCACGGACACCGCGTCGTTGAAATCATGCTCAAGCTTCAGGCTGAACGCGTCCGAGGTGGTTTGTTGCTCATTGATGTTGTGGTAACCGTAGAAATCGCTCCAGCCCACGCCTGGCATCGGTTTGCCGTTGTAGATCGGAATCCCGTATTGCGGCGTGTTGTTGTCTTTCTGATGCTCGTAACTGACCGTGACGCGCGTCGGAGTGCCCAGGCCAAACGCGATAGAGGGTGCGATGCCCCAGCGTTCGTAATCTTCATAATCGCGCCCCGGCACATCGTTACCATGGGCCATCAGGTTCAGGCGGAACGCCGTGGTGTCGTTGAGCATCTGATTGGTGTCGAGGGTGGTGCGCTTGTAGTTATCGGTGCCGATGCCTGCACTGATAGTGGTTTTGTCGCGCAACTCTGGCTGTTTACTCACCAGATTGATGGTGCCGCCGACCGCACCTGAACCGGAATACACCGAACTCGCGCCGCTGACGACTTCGACCTGTTCGAGGTTGAAGGGGTCGGTGCGGCTGTATTGCGCGCTGTCGCGCACACCGTCCACGTAGATGTCGCCGCTGGCGGAAAACCCGCGCAGGTTGATGCTGTCGCCATACCCACTGCCGCCCTCACCGGCACCGAAGGTGATGCCTGGCACGGTGCTCAGCACATCGCGCAAGGTCAGCAGGTTTTGGTCATGGATGACTTCCTTGGGCACCACCGTGATGGTCTGCGGCGTGTCGCGCAATGGCTCGGTGTACTTGGGGGAAGAAGGAGCCACAGGGTTGTAGACGCTCTGGCTTGGGGCCTGACCTTCGATGCTGGTCGCGCCGAGTTGGATGACCCCTGTGTTGTCTTCTGGTGCGGGCTCCGCCGCGTAACTGAATCCTCCTTGCGCAGCCACTGCCAGGCCCACTGCCGACGCGAGCAAATGCCGCGATGAGAGGGGGGCAGAACTGATGCCGGTAGCCATTGAGTAATCTCTTGTTAGTGTTAGTGAGATGCGATCGTAATTGATAAGCGATCTCAAATGTAATACTTTGTAACCAAATAAATCATGAAACTTTTTGCGGTCCTTGATCGCTACTCGGGGCAGGAATGCAGAGCGCACAGCCAGGCAGCGAGCCGTCCGACATCGGTGATAACCCGCGCGCCTATGTGCGGTGGGTGATGCATGCCGCTCAACTGGGTGATGCCGACGCACAGGCGACGTTGGCCCAGCTGCTGCTTGACGGCCGGGGCGTGAAAAAAGATCAGGCCCTGGGGTTGAGCTGGTTTCGCATCGCCGCACGGCAGCGCCACCCCATGGCGATCAACATGATCGGGCGCTGCCTGGAGAATGGCTGGGGCTGCGAGATTGACTTGGCTGATGCCGCGCAGCATTACCGCAAGGCTGCCGATCTGGGATTGGATTGGGGTTTGTATAACTACGGCCAATTACTGACCCGCGGCCGTGGTGTGGCGCATGACCTTACTGCCGCGTATGAGCTGTTCCGCCTGGCTGCGGCCAAGGGACACGCCAAATCGATGAACCTGTTGGGGCGGTTCCACCATGAAGGCGTGGTGGTGCCCAAGGATGTTCAACTGGCGCGCCAGTGGTATCAGCGCTCAGCCGAGGCCGGGGATTTCCGCGGGCAATACAACCATGCTGCGGAGCTGGCTCACGACGGCGACGAAGTGCAGGCCTGCCTATGGTTGGAGCGGGCCCTCGCGACGGCCACGCCGGGCTTTTTGCAGGCGGCTTATCCCGTGTTGCTGGGCTCAGCCTTCAGCGGGATTCGTGAAATTGGCCTGCGCTATCAGCGTCATCTGCAGGCATGAAAAAGCCCCTGGACCTTTCGGTGCAGGGGCTTTTTTACGTCGGGTCGATCAGGCTGCTTCGATCTTGCCGCGATTGTGCTCGACCTTGGACAGGTAGCGCTGCACCTTTTCCTGTTCTTCCGGCGTGGTGAACAGGCCCAGCTTGCTGCGGCGCCACAGGATGTCCTGGGGCTGTGTGGCCCATTCTTCAGCGCACAGGTAGTCGACTTCGCGGGTGTAAAGGCCGCCACCGAGGTGGTCGCCCATGTCTGCCAGCGACTGCACGCCTTCCAGCAGGCGCCAGGTGCGGCTGCCATAAGTGGTGGACCAGCGACGGGCAATCTCGCTCGGCACCCAGTCGTACTTGCTGCGAATCGCATCGGCCAGGGCTTCTGGCGTGCTCATGTTTTCGCCGCCGGGCAGGGTGGCCGTGGCCGTCCAGCTTGGGCGCATCTGCGTGAAGTACGGCGCCAGTTGCGCCATCGCCGATTCGGCCAGCTTGCGGTAGGTGGTCAGCTTCCCGCCGAACACCGACAGCAACGGCGCCTCGCCCGAGGTGCCGGACAGCGCCAGGGTGTAGTCGCGGGTCACGGCCGACGGGTTGTCGGATTCGTCATTGCACAGCGGGCGCACGCCGGAATAGGTGTGCACGATGTCATCGCGGCTCAGCTGTTTCTTGAAGTGCGCGTTGACCACGTTGAGCATGTAGTCGGTTTCACCTTCGGTAATCGCCACTTTCGCCGGGTCGCCGGTGTATTCGCGGTCGGTGGTGCCGATGATGGTCAGGTGATTCAAATACGGAATGGTGAAGACGATGCGCTGGTCTTCGTTCTGCAGGATGTGCGCGTGGGCGCCTTCATACAGCTTCGGCACGATCAGGTGGCTGCCCTGGATCAGGCGAATGCCGTACGGCGAATCCAGCTTCAAGTCATCCTTGATGAACTTGGCGACCCACGGGCCGGCTGCGTTCACCAATGCCCGTGCGCGGATCGAGAACAGGCTACCGTCGGCGCGTTCCATGTTCATTTCCCACAGGCCTTTGCTGCGGTGCGCGCTGACGCAACGGGTCTGGGTGTGAATATGCGCACCCTTTTCCCGCGCAGTCATGGCGTTGAGTACTACAAGGCGGGCGTCATCGACCCAGCAATCGGAGTATTCGAAACCTTTGGTGATTTCGCTTTTCAGCGGGCTGTCGGGGCCGAACTTGAGGCTCTTGGAGCCTTCGAGTTTTTCCCGCTTGCCCAGGTGGTCATACAGGAACAGGCCGGCACGAATCATCCACGCCGGGCGCAGGTGCGGGCGGTGTGGCAACACAAAGCGCATCTGCTTGACGATGTGCGGGGCCTTGGCCAACAGCACTTCACGTTCAGCCAGGGCTTCGCGCACCAGGCGGAATTCGTAATGTTCGAGGTAACGCAGGCCGCCGTGGATCAGCTTGCTGCTGGCGGAGGAGGTGTGGCTGGCCAGGTCGTCCTTTTCGCAAAGGAATACCGACAAACCGCGACCGGCTGCGTCTGCTGCAATCCCGACGCCATTGATCCCGCCACCGATAACGGCGACGTCATAGACTTCGGCAAGCGGTGGGGCAGGCAAGGTAGAAGGGTTCATCGGCTGGCCTCGCAATCTTTTTCGTATTGGAATTCGAACATAAATGTTCATTTGCGAAAATGGTAGCTCATAAACGCGGGCACAGCCAGTCCGCTTCGATTGAAAATACTGATCGAAGGGCGAAGAAAGGAAAATTTGTGAACATCAGGGGGCAGGACACCCCCTGTTTTGGGTTACACGACTTCCAGCCGAATCTTGTGCTGATTCAACAGTTGCACCAGCGCCGGGACTGGCTGCTGATCGGTGACCAGGCAATCAATCAAACTGATGGGTCCCAGGCGAATCATGGCGTTACGCCCGAATTTGCTGGAGTCCGCCGCCAGGATCACCTTGCGCGCATTGGCAATGATCGCCTGGGAAACCCGCACTTCCTGGTAATCGAAGTCCAACAGGCTGCCGTCTTCATCGATACCGCTGATGCCCACCAAGGCAAAATCGACCTTGAACTGGTTGATAAAGTCGACGCTGGCCTGGCCCACCACGCCGCCGTCTCGGCGCACGTTGCCGCCGGTCAGGAGTACGTCGAAGTCGTCTTTGGCACTCAGCATCATGGCGACGTTGAGGTTATTGGTGATGATTTTCAGATGGCTGTGGTTAAGCAGCGCGCGGGCAATCGATTCGGTGGTGGTACCGATGTTGATAAACAGCGAGGCGTGATCGGGGATTTGCGCGGCGATGGCTTCGGCGATGCGCTGTTTCTCGTCGCGCATCTGGTCGGCCCGCATGGCGTAGGCGGTGTTTTCAACGCTGGAGTCATAGGCTGCGCCGCCGTGGTAGCGGCGCAACAGATTGGCTTCCGCCAGTTGATTGATATCACGGCGGATGGTTTGCGGGGTGACAACGAAGAGCTGCGCCATTTCCTCGATACTCACATAGCCGCGTTCGCGAACCAGTTCGAGGATTTGTTGCTGGCGGGGAGGCAGATTCATGGTGCGTCCTTTGGGCTGCCGTAAAAAGTGGCCCATGATGACGCAGGAATCTGCTCCCTGCCAGTTACAACCCTAAGTGGGTCCGGCGCTTGGCTTATTCGGCGCCTTCGTGGGGTTCCCAGTCGCGGGTGCGGCTGACCGCTTTCTGCCAGCCGGCGTAGAGTTTCTCCTTCGCCGCTTCTTCCAGTTGCGGTTCGAATTGGCGCTCGATCACGGCCTTGCCACGCAATTCGTCCAGGCTGCCCCAAAAGCCGCACGCCAGGCCAGCCAGGTAGGCGGCGCCCAACGCGGTGGTTTCGCGCATTTGCGGGCGTTCAACCTGGGTGCCGAGGATGTCGGCCTGGAATTGCATCAGGAAGTTGTTGGCGACTGCGCCACCGTCTACCCGCAGGGATTTGAGGCGTTCGCCGGAATCCTGCTGCATCGCGTCGAGTACGTCGCGGGTCTGGTAGGCAATCGACTCCAGGGCGGCACGAATGATGTGGTCCACGCGTACGCCGCGGGTCAGGCCGAACAGCGCGCCACGGGCATACGGGTCCCAGTAGGGAGCGCCCAGGCCGGTGAAGGCCGGTACCAGGTACACGCCGTTGCTGTCCTTGACCTTGCCGGCGAAGTATTCGGTGTCGGTGGCATCGGCGATGATCTTCAGCTCGTCACGCAGCCATTGCACGGTGGAACCGCCGTTGAACACGGCGCCTTCCAGGGCGTAGGCCACTTCGCCACGGGGGCCGCACGCGATGGTGGTGAGCATGCCGTGCTTGGATTTCACCGCTTTGTCGCCGGTGTTCATCAGCAGGAAGCAGCCGGTGCCGTAGGTGTTTTTCGCCTGGCCCGGTTCTACACACATTTGGCCAAACAGCGCCGCCTGCTGGTCACCGGCGATACCGCCGATGGCGATGCCGCTTTTGGTGCGACCGTAGATTTCCGAGGAGGACTTCACTTCCGGCAGCATTTCGCGCGGCACGTCGAGAATCTCCAGCATCTTCGAATCCCACTCCAGCGTGTGGATGTTGAAGAGCATGGTGCGCGAGGCGTTGGTGTAGTCGGTGACGTGGGTCTTGCCGCCGGTAAATTTCCAGATCAGCCAGCTGTCGATGGTGCCGAACAGCAGCTCGCCGTTACGCGCACGTTCGCGGCTGCCTTCGACGTTGTCGAGGATCCACTTGAGCTTGGTGCCGGAGAAGTACGGGTCGGTGACCAGGCCGGTGGTGTCGTTGATGTATTGTTCGTGGCCGTCGCGCTTGAGCTGCTGGCAGATCTCGGTGCTGCGGCGGCATTGCCACACGATGGCGTTATAGATCGGGCGGCCGGTGATTTTGTCCCAGACCACGGTGGTTTCACGCTGGTTGGTGATACCGATGGCGGCGACCTGGTCGTGGTGCAGGCCGGCTTGTGCCAGGGCCTCGACCATCACCGCGCTCTGGGTGGCGAAAATTTCCATCGGGTCATGTTCGACCCAGCCGGCTTGCGGGTAATGCTGTGTGAATTCACGCTGGGCGGTGCAGACCACGTTGGCGTCACGGTCAAAGATGATCGCCCGGGAACTGGTGGTGCCCTGATCGAGGGCAATGATGTAGTTCTTATTCTGAATGTCGGTCATGTCGATTGCCTTGGACGGAGAATAGGGGAGTCAAGTAAACAGACTGGGCCGCAAAAGGGCAGTGCGGCCCAGGCTATCGCATCAGGAAGTACGGGTTTTGCCGCTGGCGGCCGCTTCGGTTGCATCAGTTGTAGCAGGTGCGGCGCTGGGCAGGTGGCGGGCAATCAGCCCGCGATACGCGGCAGCACCGAGGCAGGCACCGACAATCGGTGCAAAAATCGGAATCAGGAAGTAAGGAATGTCGCGCCCGCCGGTGAAGGCCATTTCACCCCAACCGGCGAAAAAGGTCATCAGCTTGGGACCGAAGTCACGGGCCGGGTTCATCGCAAAGCCGGTCAGCGGGCCCATGGCACTGCCGATCACGGCGATCAGCAAACCAATCAGCAGCGGTGCCAACGGGCCACGGGGCAGGCCGTTGTTGTCGTCGGTCAGGGCCATGATCACGCCCATCAGGATCGCGGTAATGACCATTTCCACCAGGAACGCCTGGGCCGTGCCCAGCAGCGGATGCGGGTAGGTGGAGAACACCGAGGCCAATTCCAGGCTGGCCTGGGTGCCGCGAATCATATGGTGGGTTTGTTCGTAATCGAAAAACAGGTTGCTGTAGAGCGTGTAAACCAACGCAGCCGAGCAGAAGGCGCCGGCGACTTGGGCGATGATGTAGAACGGCAGTTTGCGCTTGTCGAAATCGGCAAAAATGCACAGGGCGATACTGACCGCCGGATTGAGGTGAGCCCCGGAAATACCGGCGCTCAGGTAGATCGCCATGCTGACGCCGATCCCCCAGATGATACTGATTTCCCACAAGCCAAAGCTGGCACCCGCGACCTTGAGCGCAGCAACACATCCGGTACCGAAGAAGATCAGCAACGCAGTGCCCAGGAACTCGGCCATGCATTGACTTGAGAGTGAAGGCTGTTGAAGAGCAGTTGTCATGGAAAACCTCTGTTTTTGTTGTTGTCTGGCGTTTTGCCGCAACGGGCAATCGGCGATTTTCACCGTGGCGAGGATCCCCATCCTCTTCGCGGCTTACTGCTGTGAATCCGCAGGTCTATTCCTACAGTATTCGTAAACGAAAAAATATAGACAAGAATGACGGCTGTCAAAGGTCGAAAGTGAACGATTGGTCATTTTGTAATTATTGGTGCGGTGAATGATCGTGGCGTGAGCGCCGGGAGTTGCAGAAAAGGAGTGCGCGAGGTCGTGGCAGAGGGCTTGGGACTAGAGCCTTTTGCCACGTGTTGGCCTAGAATTGGCTGTCTGCTTTTTCACCGTTTTGCCAAGCCTGGAGCCCGCATGACGCCCGCATTGGACCTGTTGAAAAAAGTTCGCGCCGAACATCGAATCCACAGTTACGAACATGACCCCAAGGCGGCGTCCTATGGTCTGGAGGCCGCAGAGAAATTGGGGCTTGATCCGGCGCAGGTGTTCAAGACCCTGCTGGCCAGCAGTGAAAAAGCTGAACTGCTGGTGGCCGTTGTGCCGGTCGTCGGAAGTTTGGATTTAAAAGCCTTGGCGCAGGCTGCGGGGGTGAAAAAAGTCGAGATGGCGGACCCGGCTGCGGCGCAACGGGCCACCGGTTACCTGCTGGGCGGCATCAGCCCGTTGGGACAGAAGAAGCGCCTGCGCACCTTTGTCGATGTGACGGCACAGTCGTTTCCGACAATTTTTATCAGTGCGGGAAGAAGGGGGCTTGAGGTGGAGTTGGCAGCAGCGGTGCTGGCCGAGCACACCCAGGCCAAGTTCGCGGAAATTGGCCGGGCGTGATGCTCTGAGGTCAGGTGGCGGTGCTGTAGCGGCGAACGCCTGACTCGACGTGGGGAATGTGCGCCGCTGTGCTGCCTGATGCCTGGAACAACACCAGGTGTTCTGCTGCCACGCGAATGCCCACATCGGCACCGACCAGATGATCGGCGTGGCTGGGGAAAATCGATTCCAGCTGCGCACCCGTAGGCAACTGCAAGCGATACAGGGTCGAAGCTCCGAGGAATGTCTTGCCAACAATCCGCGCTGTTAGGGCGCTGTCCGGTGCATAAACGATGTCGTCCGGGCGCAGTAATACATCCACCGCACCCCCGGTGGGCCAGGTGTAGGCACGATTACCGCGCAACTCGCCCAGTTCGGTGGTGACCGATTCCGGCGTGTTCAACTGCCCGCGAATGAAGTAACCCTGGCCAATGAAGCTGGCGACAAAGGGTGTCAGCGGTTCGTGATAGAGATTGTAGGGCGTATCCCACTGCTCCAGGCGACCTTCCTTGAACACGCCGACATGGTCACTCACTGCGAAGGCTTCCTCCTGGTCGTGGGTCACCAGAATCGCACTGGTGCCTCGGGCCTTGAGGATGTCGCGGACCTCATGGCTGAGCTTGCGCCGCAGTTCGCCATCGAGGTTGGAGAAGGGTTCGTCCAACAGCAGCAGTTGCGGTTCCGGCGCCAACGCGCGGGCCAGGGCGACGCGCTGTTGCTGGCCGCCGGAAAGCTCATGGGGGAAGCGCTTGCCGAGGTTTTTCAGGTTCACCAGTTCCAGCAATTCAGCGACCACCCGCTCTTTTTGCGGGTGCTTGCGAATGCCGAAGGCGATGTTGTCGGCCACGCTGAGGTGTGGAAACAGCGCGTAGTCCTGGAACACCATGCCGATCCGACGTTTCTCCGGGGCCAGTGTGAAACCGGCGCTGGAGATGACTTCGCCCGCCAGGCTGATCTCGCCTTCGTGCAGCGGCTCAAACCCGGCAATCGCTCGCAGGGTGGTGGTCTTGCCGCAGCCCGAGGAACCCAGCAAGCAACCGATGTCACCGGCGTTGAGGTGCAGGTTGAGGTTCTGCACCACCCGTTGATCCTGATAACCGCATGCCAGATTGCGTAGGTTCAGCAGTAATGGCTGGCTCATGCAGGGCGATACGCCGGCGCAACCAGAAATTCGAGCAGGGCTTTTTGCGCGTGCAAGCGGTTTTCTGCCTGGGCCCAGGCCACTG
This sequence comes from Pseudomonas sp. SED1, assembly GCF_034044025.1. NCBI lineage: Bacteria > Pseudomonadati > Pseudomonadota > Gammaproteobacteria > Pseudomonadales > Pseudomonadaceae > Pseudomonas > Pseudomonas sp. SED1. The sequence continues at coordinate 90,177 of NZ_JAXCIS010000227.1, read as the reverse complement.
AACGTTGATCATCCAGCAGGTCGAGGCTGATTTCTTCGCCACGGTGGGCGGGCAGGCAGTGCATGAACAGCACGTCCGGCGCGGCCAGGTCGAGCAGGGCGCGGTTTACCTGGAATGGAGCGAACAGCTTGAGGCGCTTGGCGGTTTCCTCTTCCTGGCCCATGGAGGTCCAGACGTCAGTGCTCACCAGGTGCGCGCCGATGACCGCGTCACGCGGGTCGCGAACGATCGTCACGCGGTCGCCGGCCCGGGCCAGGAACTTAGCGTCCGGCTCATAGCCTTCAGGGCAGGCAACGCGCAATTGGAAGTCGAACTGGATCGCCGCTTCTATATAGCTGTTGCACATGTTGTTGCCGTCGCCGATCCAGGCCACGGTCTTGCCCTGGATCGAACCGCGCTGTTCGAGGAAGGTTTGCATGTCGGCCAGCAGTTGGCACGGGTGCAGGTCATCGGACAGGCCGTTGATCACGGGCACGCGGGAGTTGGCGGCAAATTCGGTCAGGGTGCTGTGGGCGAAGGTACGGATCATCACCGCATCCAGCATGCTCGACATCACGATCGCGCAATCGCTGATTGGTTCGCCACGGCCCAGTTGGGTATCCCGAGGCGAAAGGAAGATGGCCTGGCCGCCGAGCTGGATCATGCCTGCTTCGAAAGATACGCGGGTGCGGGTGGACGACTTCTCGAAAATCATCCCGAGCACGCGGTTTTTCAAAGGCTCGAACAGTACGCCGCGGTTACGCAGGTCTTTAAGCTCAATGCCTCGACGGAGCACGCTGACAAGCTCTTCGGGCGTGCAATCCATCAGGGAGAGAAAGTGCCTTGCGCTCATCATTAACTACCTTTTTGCAACAGACCGCAGATACTCAAAGCCTTGTTTATTTTGAAAACGGGCGAGACCTGCGGCGAAAGCCGCACGGGGCGACGAAATAGGGGAAGGCGCGATCTTATAATTAAATGTCGCGTCTTACCAATAGGGCTACAGTTTTTAGGGGAGTTCAAGGACGCGGGGAGGGCGCTTTTGAAGCCTGTTTCCTGACAGCAGCGGGTCATTTGTACACTGGCGCTGCGCCACATTGCAATGCGCGAAGGCGGGCGCGGGCCGGGCTGCGTCGGTTTCAGCGGGTTGTCGGAGGCTTCTGAAACATTTCCTGATGTTTCCTCATGGCCCGGCCTGATGCCGTTGGATTCACGCGACGAACGTTGCTGGCGCTGCTGCCGGCGGCGGGCCATAGTTTTCGTCCGAAGCGCTCAGCCCACAATAAAGAGACTGGCCATGACCAAGACTCTCCACCACCGTGCCTGCCATCTGTGCGAAGCCATCTGCGGCCTGACACTGGAAACTACCCAGGGTGAAGACGGGAGCCTGGCGATCACCTCAATCAAGGGCGACCCGCTGGACACGTTCAGCCGTGGCCATATCTGCCCCAAGGCCGTGGCCCTGCAGGACATCCAGAACGACCCGGACCGCCTGCACCAGCCCATGTTGCGGGTGGGCAGTGAATGGCAGCCTATCCCGTGGGACGACGCCTTTGCGCTTGTAGCCGAGCGCCTCGCGGGCATCCAGGCGCGTCACGGGCAGAATGCGGTGGCGGTGTATCAGGGCAACCCGAGCGTGCACAATTATGGCCTGATGACCCACAGCAATTACTTCCTGGGCCAGCTCAAGACCCGCAACCGCTTTTCCGCCACGTCGGTGGATCAGTTGCCCCACCACCTCACCAGTCACCTGATGTACGGCCACGGTCTGCTGCTGCCGATCCCGGACATCGACCATACCGACTTCATGCTGATCCTCGGCGGCAACCCGCTGGCATCCAACGGCAGCATCATGACCGTGCCGGATGTGGAAAAGCGCCTGAAGGCCATCCAGGCCCGGGGCGGCAAAGTCGTGGTGGTTGACCCGCGGCGCAGCGAGACGGCAGCCATAGCCGATCAGCACTTGTTTGTACGCCCGGGCGGCGATGCCGCGTTGTTGTTCGGTTTGCTTAATACGCTGTTCGCCGAGAACCTGACCCGTGACAGTCACCTGCCGATCGACGGCCTGGATGAAGTGCGCCACGCCGTGGCCGGATTCACCGCCGAGGCCATGAGCCGTCAATGCGCGGTACCCGCCGAGCAGATCCGCCAGTTGGCGCGGGACTTTGCGGCGGCTGAAACGGCCGTGTGTTATGGCCGCATGGGCGTGTCGACCCAGGCGTTCGGCACGCTGTGTCATTGGCTGGTGCAACTGATCAACCTGGTCACTGGCAATCTGGATCGAGTGGGCGGTGCCTTATGCACCACGCCGGCAGTCGACTTGGTGGCTTCCACCTCCGGTGGGCACTTCAATCGCTGGCAGAGCCGGGTTTCCGGGCGACCGGAGTACGGTGGCGAGCTGCCGGTGTCGGCACTGGCTGAAGAAATGCTCACCGAGGGTGAAGGACAAATCCGCGCGTTGGTGACGGTGGCGGGCAATCCTGTGTTGTCCACGCCTAACGGGCGGCAACTTGAGCAGGCGCTGGATGGCCTTGAGTTCATGGTCAGCGTCGACCTGTATATCAACGAAACCACGCGTTATGCCGACTTGATCCTGCCGTCCACCTCGGCGCTGGAAAACGATCACTACGACACCACGTTCAACATGTTCGCGGTGCGCAATGTCACCCGCTTCAATCGCGCCATCCTGCCAAAGCCCGAAGGCGCGTTGCATGACTGGGAAATCTTCGTCGGCCTGGCCCAGGCGTTTGCCGCGAAGACGGGGAATACACTCAAACCGACCATGCCGCCGGCGCAGATGATCGACTTCGGGCTGCGGGCCGGGCCTTATGGCGATACCTTGTCCATTGCCGCGCTGGCTGATCACCCCCACGGCCTGGACCTCGGGCCACTGAAGCCTAACCTGGCGGGCCGCATGAAAACCGCCAATGGTCATTTGCAGGCCGCACCGCCCGTGATCCTCGCCGACCTGGTGCGCTTTGCCGCGCAGCCAGTGCCTGAGGTGAATGAGTTACTGCTGATCGGCCGCCGCCATGTGCGCAGCAACAACTCCTGGATGCATAACTACCACCGGCTGGTGAAGGGCAAACCCCGTCACCAGTTGTTGATGCACCCGGACGACCTGGCCCATCGCCAGTTGAGTGACGGCCAGCGGGTGCGGGTCAGTTCGCGGATCGGCATGATCGAAGTAGAAGTGATGGCCAGCCTCGACATGATGCCCGGCGTGGTCAGCCTGCCCCACGGTTGGGGCCATGGCCGCCCGGGCGTGCAGATGACCATCGCCAGCGGGCAGCCGGGGGCGAGCGCGAACGACCTGACGGATGAGCGGCAATTGGATGAGCTGTCGGGCAACGCGGCGTTGAACGGCGTGCCCGTGCAGGTGGCGGCGGCGTAAGGATTGTCTGTCGGGGAGTCCGAGCGTCACGCTAGGCTTTGCGTTACAATGCGCCACCGTGCCGACCCATGAGTCGGAAAGTTCCAGCCGAGGTGTTCCATGGATATCATCGAAACGATCAAAGAGCAGATTGCCAACAACACTATTCTGCTTTACATGAAGGGCGCACCTAACGCGCCTCAGTGTGGCTTCTCCGCAAAGGCTTCCCAGGCAATCATGCAATGTGGCGAGAAGTTCGCCTACGTGGATATCCTGCAGAACCCGGAAATCCGCGCCAACCTGCCGAAGTACGCCAACTGGCCAACTTTCCCGCAGCTGTGGGTTGCCGGTGAGCTGGTCGGCGGTAGCGACATCATCACCGAAATGGCGGCTGATGGTTCGTTGCAGGCACTGATCAAAGACGCAGCAGAAAAAGCCGCTGCGAAGACCGAAGCCTGATTTGTTTTAGGCTGCGGCAATAAAAAGCCCCGCTTCTCGAAAGAGAGCGGGGCTTTTTAGTGGCCGGGAATTAAGGGTTATTCACCCATCTGCGATTGCAGATAATTCTCGATAGTCACTTTGTCGATCAGGCCGATCTGGGTTTCCAGCCAGTCGATGTGTTCTTCCTGGTCTTCAAGGATATCTTCCAGCAGTTCACGGCTGCCGAAGTCGCCCTTGGTTTCGCAATGAGCAATGGCGGCCTTGAGGTCGGTGTGGCTCTTGCGCTCGAAGTTCAGGTCGCAGTTGATCATTTCCTGGGAATGCTCGCCGATACTCAGCTTGCCCAGGTCCTGCACGTTCGGCAGGCCTTCCAGGAACAGGATGCGCTTGATCAGCGCATCGGCGTCCTTCATGGCCTTGATGGATTCTTTGTATTCACGCTTGCCGAGCTTTTCCAGGCCCCAATCGTCATACATGCGTGCATGCAGGAAGTACTGATTGATCGCGACCAGTTCATTGGCAAGGATTTTGTTGAGTTGCTGGATGACTGTGATGTCGCCTTTCATGATTGGGGTCCTGCCCTGTATTCGCTGTATATAAGGCGGAGTTTGAGCTGCGCATTTACTACTGTCAAACCTAAGTTATTGAATAATAAATGAAAATTAATCGGAATAAGAATGTTTGTGTTCCGCGTCTTGGCGCTAACTGTTTGAATTTCGGGCATAAAAAAACCGGACACTTAGTCCGGTTCTTTAAAACACATCAATTAAGCGTGTGTAAATTCTGCTGAGTAGGGGATCGCAGCCTGGGCAGTTTGCAGCTGCGTCAGGGTTTCCCGTACCACTTGCTTGGCGAGGCAGGCGCATTTGCCGCATTGGCTGGCAACGCCGGTGGTTTCACGTACTTCCTTGTAGCTGCAGCAACCTTCGTAGATTGCTTCGCGGATTTGTCCGTCGGTGACGCCAGTGCAGAGGCAGACATACATAAGGGAGAACCATCGCGGGTAAGGCTTAAGTGCGATGGATCTTAATGTTAACGAGAATGATTGTCAAAGTAGTTTCATGGGTGTTTGAAACAGATTGGTTACCCACTGACGAACGGTTTTTTCCCGAGCCGTGTATGATGGTCGGTCTTCACGAAGCGTGATCCCGTCACAGGGCTGTCGTTTACCTGCGGCACACTGGAAGGGATCCTTTTACTTCAAGTCACCACCATCAGGAGATACCCAATGAGCGTACTCGTCGGCAAACAAGCCCCGGATTTCGACGTACCAGCCGTCCTCGGCAATGGCGAAATCGTAGACAGCTTCAAACTGTCTGAAGCCATCAAAGGCAAATACGGCCTGGTGTTCTTCTACCCGCTGGACTTCACCTTCGTCTGCCCGTCGGAGCTGATCGCCCTGGATCACCGCATGGACGATTTCAAGGCCCGTAACGTTGAAGTGGTAGCCGTTTCCATCGACTCCCATTTCACCCACAACGCCTGGCGCAACACCGCCATCAATGATGGCGGCATCGGCAAAGTCAAATACACCATGGCTGCCGACATGAAGCACGACATCGCCAAGGCCTACGACGTTGAGTCCGAAGGCGGCGTTGCTTTCCGTGGCGCGTTCCTGATCGACGACAAGGGCGTTGTGCGCTCGCAGATCATCAACGACCTGCCGTTGGGTCGTAACATGGAAGAGCTGATCCGCCTGGTCGACGCTCTGCAATTCCACGAAGAGCACGGCGAAGTTTGCCCTGCCAACTGGAAAAAAGGCGACAAAGGCATGAACGCTTCGCCAGAAGGCGTTGCGGCTTACCTGACCGAGAACGCTGGCAAGCTGTAAGCCAGATTCGCGGGACAAAAAAACCGGCCTGAGAAGGCCGGTTTTTTTATGCGCGGGATTTGGCTTCAGTCGCCGAAGTCTTCCCAGCCGCCCATCTGTTTCCAGCGGTTGACGATGCCGCAGAACAGTTCGGCCGTCTTCTCGGTGTCGTAGCGGGCCGAGTGGGCCTCACGACCGTCGAAGTCGATACCGGCCGCCTGGCAGGCTTTCGCCAGTACGGTCTGGCCATAGGCCAAGCCGGCAAGGGTCGCGGTGTCGAAGCTGGAGAACGGGTGAAACGGGTTACGCTTCATGTCCAGGCGCGTCACGGCGGCGTTGAGGAAGCCCAGGTCGAAGCTGCTGTTGTGACCCACCAGGATCGCGCGCTTGCAGCCATTGGCCTTCAAGGCCTTGCGCACGCCACGGAAGATGTCGGTCAGCGCCGCTTCTTCACTGACTGCCATGCGCAGCGGGTGATCGAGCTTGATCCCGGTGAACTCCAGGGCTGCGGCTTCGATGTTGGCGCCTTCGAACGGCTCGACGCGGAAGAAGTGGGTGTGTTCCGGGAACACAAAACCCTGTTCGTCCATGCCGATAGTCGTAGCGGCGATTTCCAGCAATGCGTCAGTGGCGCAATTGAAACCGCCGGTTTCTACGTCGATGACAACCGGCAGGTAGCCGCGAAAACGCTCGGCCATCGGGTGACGGGAACCGCCACCACCGCCGCCGTGTTCCTGGTCGTCGTCGTAATGGTCTTCACTCACGGGTGTTCCTCCAGCAGGCGCCAGCGCAGTGTTTCACCGGCGCGCAGCGGGATAACGGTCAGCTCGCCAAACGGCAGGCTGGTGGGGGCGGTCCAGTCTTCACGGACCAGGGTAATGCGGTCGGTATTCGCCGGCAGGCCGTAGAAACGCGGGCCGTTGAGGCTGGCGAACCCTTCAAGCTTGTCCAGGGCGTTGCGTTGTTCGAACGCTTCGGCATACAACTCGATCGCCGCGTACGCGGTGTAGCAACCGGCACAACCACACGCGGCTTCCTTGGCGTGTTGGGCGTGGGGCGCAGAGTCGGTACCGAGGAAAAATTTCTCGCTGCCACTGGTGGCGGCATCAAGCAGCGCCACCTGATGCGTGTTGCGCTTGAGAATCGGCAGGCAATAGAAGTGCGGCCGAATCCCGCCCACCAGCATGTGGTTGCGGTTGTACAACAGGTGATGGGCGGTGATGGTCGCGCCGACGTTGGCCGAAGCCTCGGTGACGAACTGCACGGCCTCAGCGGTGGTGATGTGTTCGAACACGACCTTGAGGGTCGGGAACCGCTCGACCACGCGGCGCATGTGCTCGTCGATGAAGATCTTTTCACGATCGAATACATCGACATCGCCGCGGGTGACTTCACCGTGGATCAACAGCGGCATGCCCACTTCGGCCATGGCTTCGATGGCCGGCAGGATCTTGTCGATACTGGTGACGCCGGAATCGGAGTTGGTGGTCGCACCGGCCGGGTACAGCTTGGCGGCGTACACGAAACCGCTGGCTTTGGCCTGGCGAATTTCTTCGGGCTGGGTGCGGTCGGTCAGGTACAGCACCATCAGGGGTTCGAAGCGGCTGCCGGCCGGTCGTGCAGCGAGAATACGCTGGCGATAGGCATCGGCTTCCGCGGCGTTACGCACCGGAGGTACCAGGTTAGGCATGATGATGGCGCGGCCAAACGTGCGCGCTACATCGGCCACGGTTTGGGGCAACGCAGCACCATCGCGAAGATGAATATGCCAGTCGTCGGGACGCAGCAGGGTCAGGCGGTCGGACATTGGGGATTCCAGGCGGGTCAATCTGGTGGGAATGCTACCGGAAAAGACTCTTGCAGGCACTCGCTATCAAGTTTTGCAGGATGCGACCGATATCCCTGGGTATGCCTTAACGATGTATGACGCCTTGATGTGTTGTAGAAACCTGTGGAGCCTCCCGTGCGCCAGCATTATCTAGCCCTGCTCAGTGTGTTCGCCAGCCTGCCCGCGATGGCCCTCACGTTCCAGACACGTCTGGAGAATATTGAGTGGAAGGTGGCGGGCGATAAATTCGAGTGTCGCTTGACCCAGCCGATCACTGATTTCGGCTCGGGGGAGTTCGTGCGCCGGGCCGGCGAGCAGGCGACGTTTCGTCTGAAAGCCTTCAGCGGCTCGTTGGGTGCCGGTTCCGCAACCCTGTTGGCGGCTGCTGCGCCGTGGCAGCCCGGGCGTGGTGATATCAACCTCGGCGCGGTGCGCGTCGGCAGTGGTGATGTGCTGTTTAATAGCTCCCAGGCCCAGGCCGGGCGCTTGTTCACCGGCTTGCTCGAAGGTCGTAGCCCGACTGTGCGGCACTATGGGCGCGATGGCGGGTACTCTGAGATTCGCCTGTTGCCGGTGAAATTCAACAAGGCGTACAACGACTATCAGCTGTGCACCACCAAGCTGCTGCCGATGAATTTCGAGCAGGTCAAACAGACTGAAGTGGGTTTCCCGGGTGGTGGCATCGAACTGGATGCGGCGGCCAAGAAAAAGCTCTCGGTGATCCTCGAGTTCATGAAAGCCGACCCGACGGTCAACCACATCGAGTTGAACGGCCACTCCGACAACAGCGGCAATCGCCTGACCAATCGTGATGTTTCGCGGCGTCGAGCATTGGCGGTGATGGACTACTTCAAGGCCAATGGCATCGATGAATCGCAGATTGCCCTGCGTTTCCATGGTGAAAGCTACCCGTTGGCGCCGAACACCAATCCGGCCAACCGGGCGAAAAACCGTCGGGTGAATATTCAACTCGAACGGGTGGTAGCCCCCGAAAAACCGGCGCCCCAAGCCAAAGCGCCAGGCAACGCCGCCGCCACCTCATAAGGTGCGGCGTTTCGTCGCCCGCTCGACATAATCTGTCGCTTTATCTTCATTTGCTGTCGCGCCCCTGTAATTTCACGGTTTTGGTCGGTAGAATCGACGCCTTTCCGTACAACCCCGTGGAGTGATGGCATGGCCGACGTAAACAAGGTCGTTCTCGCGTATTCCGGCGGCCTGGACACTTCGGTGATCCTCAAGTGGCTGCAGGATACTTATAACTGTGAAGTGGTGACCTTCACCGCTGACCTGGGTCAGGGCGAAGAGGTCGAACCTGCACGTGCCAAGGCGCAAGCCATGGGCGTGAAAGAGATCTACATTGACGACCTGCGCGAAGAGTTCGTCCGCGATTTCGTTTTCCCGATGTTTCGCGCCAACACTGTCTACGAAGGCGAGTACCTGCTGGGTACTTCCATCGCACGTCCGCTGATCGCCAAGCGCTTGATCGAAATCGCCAACGAAACCGGCGCTGACGCCATTTCCCATGGCGCCACCGGCAAGGGCAACGACCAGGTGCGTTTCGAGCTGGGCGCCTATGCCTTGAAGCCAGGCGTAAAAGTCATTGCTCCGTGGCGTGAATGGGACCTCCTGTCCCGTGAAAAGCTGATGGACTACGCTGAAAAGCACGCCATCCCGATCGAGCGTCACGGCAAGAAGAAGTCCCCGTACTCGATGGACGCCAACTTGCTGCACATCTCCTATGAAGGCGGCGTGCTGGAAGACACCTGGACCGAGCACGAAGAAGACATGTGGAAGTGGACCGTCTCCCCGGAGAACGCTCCTGACAAGGCCCAGTACCTGGAACTGACCTACCGCAACGGCGACATCGTCGCGCTGGACGGCGTCGAAATGACCCCGGCCACCGTATTGGCGACCCTGAACCGTATCGGCGGCGAACACGGTATCGGCCGCCTCGACATCGTCGAGAACCGTTATGTGGGCATGAAGTCCCGTGGCTGCTACGAGACCCCGGGCGGCACCATCATGCTGCGCGCTCACCGCGCCATCGAGTCCATCACCCTGGACCGTGAAGTGGCTCACCTCAAAGACGAGTTGATGCCCAAGTACGCCAGCCTGATCTACACCGGCTACTGGTGGAGCCCGGAGCGTCTGATGTTGCAACAGATGATCGACGCTTCCCAGGCCCACGTGAACGGCGTTGTGCGCCTGAAGCTGTACAAGGGCAACGTGATCGTGACCGGTCGCAAGTCCGATGAGTCGCTGTTCGATGCCAATATCGCCACCTTCGAAGAAGATGGCGGCGCGTACAACCAGGCAGACGCGGCAGGCTTCATCAAACTGAACGCTTTGCGCATGCGTATTGCGGCCAACAAAGGTCGCAAGTTGTTCTGAGTGCTTTAAGTTGCAATGAAAAATGGCCCTTCGAGGGCCATTTTTTTTTGGCTGAAAATCCGGCTTAAGTCTTTGCGCAGGATGCTGCGTTTATAGTTCAGCTCAAGACCACCCTGTGCTCAAGGGCGTAATGTTTATATTTTAAGGGTGCAATGTTTATTATTTTCGTCCGATAAGAGATGCATTGTTGAAAGTGGTTTTTTTCTCGTGTGTAGGAACTATGTACTACAGAAATTTCACTCAGAAATGTACGACGAATATGTCAGCTACTGACATGCCTGTAGGATTTCTGGAGCGTAATCAAGAATGTCGCATGGAACTTTTAAAACGTGGGTTTCAGCCCGGAACCACGGGCTTTCTGACAACGTACAAGGGGCGTTTCCTGAAACTTGTGTGCGTTACGTTTACTCCGCACCCCGTAACCTTGGGAATTTTCACTCAAAATATGTTTGCGCTAGGAAAGGTCTGAAAGCCTCAACAAAACTGGACACCTCCACCTGGGCGTTTTTTTGTAGGTTAAATCCTATGTCGTTGTGGGTTGGGTCTCTGCTTGCTGTTGCTTGGGGGGGAGCACTATGCCAAGCGGGAAACGACTAGGCTATTGTGCTTGCTCTTAATAATTCGAACAGCGAAATTGGACTTGCCCATGAATAAAGTGCTGATCGTGGATGATCATCCCGTCATTCGTCTTGCTGTGCGTATGCTAATGGAACGTCATAGTTATGAGGTCGTTGCCGAGACCGATAACGGTGTCGATGCCTTGCAACTTGCACGGGAGCATATGCCGGACATTGTCATACTGGATATTGGAATACCTAAACTCGATGGCCTGGAAGTTATATGCCGGCTGTCCTCTACCAAACAGGCCCATCCCTTCAAGGTGCTGGTGCTGACTTCCCAGGCGCCAGGACACTTTTCCATGCGCTGCATGCAGGCGGGTGCCGCCGGCTATGTGTGCAAGCAGCAGGATCTCACCGAGCTGTTGAGCGCGGTCAAGGCGGTGCTGTGCGGGTACAGCTATTTCCCCAACCAGGCGCTGAACTCGGTGCGCTCCACAATGGGTAACGCCAGCGAAGCGGACATGGTCGAGCGCCTTTCCGGCCGGGAGATGATGGTGTTGCAGCAACTGGCCCGCGGCAAAACCAACAAGGAGATCGCCGATGGCATGTTCCTGAGCAACAAAACCGTGAGTACCTACAAGACCCGCTTGCTGCTCAAGCTCAATGCACGTTCTCTGGTGGACTTGATCGAACTGGCCCAGCGCAACGGGTTGGTATAGGTCGGCCGCGCACTTACATGCCGTCAGAAAAAAGCCTCCGTAGGGGAGGCTTCTGTTTGTCGTTGGGTCGATTAGAGATCGAAGTCGTAATCGGCCAACTGTTTCTGCAAGCGCCGCTCTTCCAGAAGGTTGTCGATGGTGCGGCGTTTGCTCAAATTGGTCTTGGCCACCTCTACCGGCGCTTCCGCTGCATCATCGTCGGATTCAGCGCCAACAACGTCGTCTTCTACATCCAGTTGTTCTTTGCCAGTGCTCATAAGGTTAACTCCAGGCTAAGACTGCCGTTGGCGCTCCTTATAGCGATAATCTTGAGCCTGGTAAAAAAGATTTTTTCAATCGACTCATCAATAAAAGCAATGATGGCTCAATCGTCGGAAGTCTTTTCCTTGTATTCACACAGGTCTTCGATGCGGCAACTGCCACAGCGCGGCTTGCGGGCCTGGCAGACATAGCGTCCGTGAAGGATCAGCCAGTGATGTGAATCCAGCAGATAGGGCTTGGGCACAAATTTCATCAATTGTTTTTCCACCTCCACCACATTCTTTCCGCGGGCAATCCCGGTGCGGTTGCTGACCCGAAAGATGTGTGTGTCCACCGCCATGGTCAGTTGGCGAAATGCCGTATTCAGCACCACGTTGGCGGTTTTGCGGCCTACGCCTGGAAGTGCTTCCAGGGCTTCACGTGTCTGCGGCACTTCGCTGCCGTGCAACTCCACCAGCAGCCGACAGGTCTCGATGACATTCTTCGCCTTGCTGTTGTACAGGCCAATGGTCTTGATGTACTCGGATAACCCTTCAACCCCAAGCGCGTAGATCGCCTCCGGAGTATTGGCTACGGGATACAACTTGGCCGTGGCCTTGTTGACGCCGACGTCTGTGGACTGAGCCGAAAGAATCACGGCGATCAGCAGCTCGAACGGCGAAGAATAGGCCAGTTCGGTTTTCGGTTCCGGGTTGTCTTCGTGAAGCCGACGGAAAATTTCCAGGCGTTTTGCGGCGTTCATGGGGCGAGCGGTTCCTTGCAGACAGTCAGTGTGATTACGAAAAACGGGCCCAATAACCCGAGCAGGATAAACGCGGCGGTCATCCGCAGTACACGCTTCATAACGTGCGGCTGATGATCAAGGGCTTCAAGTGCGAGCATCGGCCGCCACCAGTGCCGCAAGCGCCTGCTCTGCTGTTTCGAAGTGTTGTTGCAGGATGATCAACTGCGACTGCTGTTCAAAGGTCGGCGGGTGACCAAAGGCTTTCAACGATTTGTGCAATTGGGCACGGCTCATGGCCAGGTTGATCTTGGCCTTCTTCAAGGCGGCGTCCATCGCGGCGGCTTTTTGTGCACGAACCCGCTCAATGGCGGCCTGGACCGGGTTCGCCGTCGCCGCAGCCACCGGAGCAGCGCGCTTGGTGCGTGCCAGGCGTTCGGCGAGTTTCTGCTCCTCCTCGCGTTGCAGCCGCGCGTTGCGCTGTTCAAACCGCCGCCTTGCCCGATCGCGCTTGAGGCTGCGTGCCTGGCGCTCATGATCATTGGTGGCCAGCCCGCCGACAATCGGCAACACCGTGGTCAACGGGCGCATTTCGATGCAGTCAACCGGGCAGGGCGCCACACACAGGTCACAGCCGGTGCACTCGTCGATAATCACCGTGTGCATCAATTTGGCAGCACCGACGATGGCGTCCACCGGGCAGGCCTGGATGCATTTGGTACAGCCGATGCACTCTGCTTCACGGATAAACGCGATCTGTGCGGGCGCTTCGCCCCGTGAAGTGTCCAGCTCCAGCACCGGGAGCTTCAGCAGCTGCGCCAGGCCGGCAATGGTTTCCTGGCCGCCCGGTGGGCACTTGTTGATCGCCTCGCCTTGGGCAATGCCTTCTGCATAGGGCTTGCAGCCAGGATGCCCACATTTACCACATTGGGTTTGCGGCAGCAGGGCGTCGATACGTTGAATCAGGCTCATGGTTTGATCATTGCGTTGGAACCCGGAAAAGCCACGGCCAGCAAAGGGCCAACAGCAAACAGAATCCGATTATCCGGCAAGCGAGGAGGGGGTACTAGCTGAAACCGTCCCATGGCCGAGACCATGGGGCGGTTCGCAGTTTTTACTTGATGCGCTGACCCGGCTTGGCGCCGCTGTCCGGGCTCAACAGGTAGATCTCTTCACCGCCAGGGCCCGCCGCCATCACCATGCCTTCGGAGATGCCGAATTTCATTTTCCGTGGCTTGAGGTTGGCAATCATCATGGTCAGGCGACCATCGAGCTTGGACGGATCCGGATAGGCGCTCTTGATCCCGGAGAACACGTTGCGTTGCTCGTCACCGATGTCCAGGGTGAGGCGCAGCAGCTTGTCGGCGCCTTCCACAGCTTCGGCCTTGATGATCAGCGCGACCCGCAGGTCCACTGCGGCAAATGCGTCGAAGTCGATTTCTGGCGACAGCGGATCTTTCGCCAGTTCGCCATTGCCGGCAGGCGCCGTTTCTCCGGTGTCGGTCTTGCTGGCCTCGAGGTCTTCTTTGGACGCGTCGCTCATGGCCTGGACTTTTACCGGGTCGATACGGGTCATCAGCGGCTTGAACTCATTCAACTGATGGTTGCTGAGCAAGGTCGCGTGGTCGTTCCAGGTCAGTGGCGGCACGTTGAGGAACGCCTCGGCGTCGGCCGCCAGCAGTGGCAGTACCGGCTTGAGGAAGATCACCAACTGGCGGAACAGGTTGACGCCCGTGGCGCAGATGGCCTGGACTTCAGCCTGCTTGCCTTCCTGCTTGTTCAGCGACCACGGCGCCTTGTCGGCGATCCAGGCGTTGGCACGGTCGGCCAGGCCCATGATTTCGCGCATGGCGCGGGCAAAGTCGCGGGCTTCATAGGCGTCGGCGATGCTTGGTGCTGCAGCCAGGAACGCGTCGGTCAGTTCTGGCGCGGCGTTTTCAGCCACCAGCACACCGGCGTTGCCCTTGTGGATAAAACCGGCGCAACGGCTGGCGATGTTGACGACTTTGCCCACAAGGTCCGAGTTGACCTTTTGTACGAAGTCTTCCAGGTTCAGGTCCAGGTCGTCGACGCCACGGCCCAATTTGGACGCGTAGTAGTAGCGCAGGTATTCCGGCGACAGGTGGTCCAGGTAGGTGCGCGCCTTGATAAAGGTGCCACGGGACTTGGACATCTTCTGGCCATTCACCGTCAGGTAGCCGTGTACCGCGATGCCGGTCGGCTTGCGGTAGCCCGAACCTTCGAGCATCGCCGGCCAGAACAGCGCGTGGAAGTTGACGATGTCCTTGCCGATGAAGTGATACAGCTCGGCAGTGGAGTCCTTGGCCCAGAACGCGTCGAAGTCCAGCTCCGGCGTACGGTCGCACAGGTTCTTGAAGCTGGCCATGTAGCCAATCGGCGCGTCCAGCCACACATAGAAATACTTGCCTGGCTCGCCCGGGATCTCAAAACCGAAGTACGGCGCATCGCGGGAGATGTCCCACTGCTGCAGGCCGGCGTCCAGCCATTCGGCGATCTTGTTCGCCACGGCGTCTTGCAGGGTGCCGCTGCGGGTCCAGGTTTGCAGCATCTGCTGGAAATCCGGGAGCTTGAAGAAGAAGTGCTGGGAATCCTTGAGCACCGGGGTGGCGCCAGAGATGGCCGACTTCGGATCCTTCAGGTCGGTGGGCGCGTAAGTGGCGCCGCATTTTTCGCAGTTGTCGCCGTACTGGTCCTCAGTGCCGCATTTCGGGCAAGTGCCTTTGATGAAGCGGTCGGCCAGGAACATTTTCTTTTCCGGGTCGAAATACTGGGTGATCGAACGCGTGGCAATGTGCCCGGCGTCCTTCAGACGCAGGTAGATCTGGCTCGACAGCTCGCGGTTTTCTTCGGAGTGGGTCGAGTGGAAGTTGTCGAAATCCACCAGGAACTCGGCAAAGTCGGCGCTGTGTTCAGCCTGGACATTGGCGATCAGTTGTTCCGGGGTGATGCCTTCCTTCTCGGCGCGCAACATGATGGCCGAACCGTGGGCGTCGTCCGCGCAGACATAAATGCATTGATTGCCGCGATGCTTCTGGAAGCGCACCCACATATCGGTCTGGATGTACTCAAGCATATGGCCAAGGTGGATAGAACCATTGGCATAGGGCAGGGCGCTGGTGACGAGGATCTTGCGTGGCTCGGACATGGGGCTCGGCTACTTGATGAAACGGAGGTCGGCCACTATAAAGCGCCGGGAAATTTATTTCACCCCGTGCGGCTGTTTCAGGATTTTCCCGACGGCCGAAAGCGTGCCGCTAAGACGCTGGAACGGTTAGGATAGCCGCCTGTTTTAGTCAGTCTTTTTCGGGAGTAGCCCATGAGCGCCGTCAATCGCGCAGCGGTGGAAGCCGTTCTTCGCCAATACACCGACCCCTACCTGAACCAGGACCCGGTCAGCGCCGGGTGTGTACGCGCCATCGACGTGCAGGGTGACAAGGTTTCGGTCCAGCTTGAGTTGGGTTATGCCGCCGGGCTGTTCAAGAGCGGCTGGGCACAGATGCTGCAAATGGCCATTGAAGGCCTGGACGGTGTCAGCTCGGCCAAGGTCGACATCCAGTGCGTGATCGCCCCGCACAAGGCCCAGGCGCAGATCCCGGGCCTTGCCAACGTCAAGAACGTGGTGGCCGTGGCCTCCGGCAAGGGCGGCGTGGGCAAATCCACCACCGCCGCCAACCTGGCCCTGGCCCTGGCACGTGAAGGCGCGCGCGTCGGCATTCTCGACGCCGACATCTATGGCCCGAGCCAAGGCGTGATGTTCGGCATTGCCGAAGGTACCCGGCCTAAGATCAAAGACCAGAAATGGTTTGTGCCGATCGAGTCCCATGGCGTGGAAGTGATGTCCATGGCCTTCCTGACCGATGACAATACGCCGATGGTCTGGCGCGGCCCGATGGTTTCCGGTGCATTGCTGCAACTGGTCACCCAGACCGATTGGGGCAATCTGGACTATCTGGTGATCGATATGCCACCAGGCACCGGCGATATCCAGTTGACCCTGGCGCAGAAAGTCCCGGTGGCCGGCGCGGTGATCGTCACTACGCCGCAGGACCTGGCGCTGCTGGATGCTCGCAAGGGCGTGGAGATGTTCCGCAAGGTCAACATTCCGGTACTGGGCGTTGTGGAAAACATGGCGGTGCACATCTGCTCCAACTGCGGCCATGCCGAGCATCTGTTCGGTGAAGGCGGCGGCGAGAAGCTGGCGACCCAGTACGGGGTTGAACTGCTGGCGTCGTTGCCGCTGTCCATGGGGATTCGTGAGCAGGCTGATGGTGGCAAGCCGACCGTGGCTGCTGAACCGGATGGCCAGATTGCCATGGTCTACCAGGAACTGGCCCGCCACGTAGGGGCGCGGATCGTACTCCAGGAAGCTGAGGGCCAGGCGATGCCGACGATCACTGTCAGCGACGACTGATCCACCTGATGGGAAAGAAGCCTCGACGGTGTCGGGGCTTTTTCTTGCCTGGCGAACTTTCAGGGCCCGCTCGTTACCCTTTTACGTAATTGCTGGTGTAAGCATTCACTTACTTTCTCGTAAGTGTTTGGGTTTTTTCGCCGGTGCGGACGTCTTGAATTGATTGCCTGTATTT
This sequence comes from Pseudomonas sp. SED1, assembly GCF_034044025.1. Lineage (NCBI taxonomy): Bacteria > Pseudomonadati > Pseudomonadota > Gammaproteobacteria > Pseudomonadales > Pseudomonadaceae > Pseudomonas > Pseudomonas sp. SED1. The sequence goes on along the minus strand of NZ_JAXCIS010000227.1, from coordinate 73,487 downwards.
ATATCTTGTTGAAATATAACAATTATTTATTATTGATCGAACGCGCAAATATATAGTTCCGCGATTTGGATCCCGTTGAACTTCCCCGGGAACTCTCTAAGATCAGCCCTGTGTCCACGGATTGACACAGTCATCACGGAATGATGACTCAGGGAACCTCGCAGGATGCGATTCATCAGGATGATGAAAAGGAACACAGGGACTAGGGAAAAAATGTGGGCGGGTCATACCGCCCCTTTTTTTTGCCTGTAGAAAAGTGAAACCCGCCCCGCAGAAATGCAAAAAGGCCCGCAAGGGGCCTTTTAGAGGGCTTCGACGCTATCAGCGCTCGAGGTCTGCAATCTTGCCTTTCTTGCCATCCCATTCCGCCGCATCCGGCATCGGGTCTTTGCGTTCAGTGATATTCGGCCAGATTTCCGCCAGCTCAACGTTCAACTGAATAAATTCCTGCATTTCTGCCGGGACTTCGTCCTCGGAGAAAATCGCGACGGCCGGGCATTCTGGCTCACACAGGGCGCAGTCAATGCACTCGTCCGGGTGGATGACCAGGAAGTTCGGGCCTTCGTAGAAGCAGTCCACCGGACACACTTCTACGCAGTCGGTGTACTTGCACTTGATGCAGTTGTCGGTGACGACGAAGGTCATTTCTAATTCTCTCCTCAGGCGGCGGCAGCGAAACCCCTTGTGGCAGGGCTCGCGAGGTTCGGGAGCGATAGTCTGCAGGCCAGGCTAAAAGCCCGCAGCATCCCAAACCGCGCGAGAGTCTACCAGCTTGCACGCGTCTGCGTTATATCCGAGTCTTCAGTGCATATAACATTTCGAGCGCTTTCCGCGGGGTCAAGTCGTCCAAGTCAAGCTTAGCCAACTCATCCAGTACCGGATGAGGCAGGCTGGCGAACATGTCGCTCTGGTGTGGCGCACTGGGTTTGTTGCTGGCTTTGGCCGGGCTGGCCACGGGAACTTCGTGGGGCAGGGCGGTTTCTTCCAGGCGGCTCAGGTGTTCGCGGGCGCGAGTGATCACCTCACTTGGCACGCCCGCCAGTTGCGCCACGGCCAGGCCGTAACTCTGGCTCGCTGGCCCGGGCAGCACATGGTGCAGGAACACGATGCGCTCGTTGTGCTCGGTGGCATTGAGGTGCACGTTGGCCACCAGCGGCTCGTTTTCCGGCAGCACGGTCAGCTCGAAGTAGTGCGTCGCAAACAGCGTATACGCCCGCAGGTGCGCCAATCGCTCGGCCGCCGCCCAGGCCAGGGACAGGCCGTCAAAGGTGCTGGTGCCGCGGCCCACTTCGTCCATCAGCACCAGGCTGCGTTCGGTGGCGTTGTGCAGGATGTTGGCGGTTTCGCTCATTTCCACCATAAAGGTCGAACGGCCACCGGCCAGGTCATCGCTGGAGCCGATCCGGGTGAAGATGCGGTCCACCAGGGACAGCTCGCAACTGGCCGCCGGCACGAAGCTGCCGATATGCGCCAGCAGCACAATCAATGCGGTCTGACGCATGTAGGTGGATTTACCGCCCATGTTCGGACCGGTGATCACCAGCATGCGGGTATCGTCATCCAGCGACAGGTCGTTGGCGACGAACGGCGTGGTCAGAACCTGCTCCACCACCGGGTGGCGACCTTGCACGATGCGCATGCACGGCTCGCTGACAAATCGCGGGCAGTTCAGGTCAAGGTTCAGGGCTCGCTCGGCCAGGTTGCTCAGTACATCCAGCTCGGCCAGGGCGGCGGCGGTGTCCTGCAACGGCGCCAGCTTGCCGATCAAGCTTTCGAGCAAGGCTTCGTAGAGCATCTTCTCCCGAGCCAGGGCGCGGCTTTTGGCCGACAGCGCCTTGTCTTCGAACTCTTTAAGCTCCGGGGTGATAAAGCGCTCGGCACCCTTGAGGGTCTGGCGACGCTGGTAATCGATCGGCGCCTGCTCGGCCTGCTTGCTTGGCAACTCGATAAAGTAGCCATGCACGCGGTTGTAGCCGACTTTCAGGTTGGCCAGGCCCGTACGGGCTTTTTCGCGAGCTTCCAGGTCGATCAGGAACTGCCCGGCGTTCTCGCTCAGGGATTGCAGTTCGTCCAGCTCGGTGTCGTAACCGGTCTTCAACACGCCACCGTCACGGATGATCGCGGGCGGGTTGTCGATGATGGCTTTTTCCAGCAGCGCCGCCAGTTCCGGGTAGGTGCTGGTGGTGACGGCAAGCTGCTGCAGGTGCGGCGCTTCCAGTTCGGTCATCGCCGCTTGCAGTTGCGGCAGGGCGCCGAGGGCATCCCGCAGGCGTGCCAGGTCGCGGGGCCGTGCATTACGCAGACCGATCCGCGCCAGGATCCGCTCGATATCCCCGATTTCCTTGAGCTGCGGTTGCAGCTTTTCAAACCGGTATTGATCCAGCAGGCACGTAATAGAGGTTTGACGGGCTTGCAGCACGGTCAAATCCCGCAGCGGACGGTTCAGCCAGCGGGTCAGCAAGCGGCTGCCCATGGCGGTCTGGCAACGGTCGACCACCGATTGCAAGGTGTTGTCGCGCCCGCCAGCCAGGTTGGTGTCCAGTTCCAGGTTGCGACGGCTGGCGCCATCCAGCACCACGGTGTCGTCGAGGCGCTCATGACGCAGGCTGCGTAAATGCGGCAGGGCCGTGCGCTGGGTTTCCTTGGCATAGCTGAGCAGGCAACCGGCGGCGCCGATAGCGAGGGTCAGGGTTTCGCAGCCAAAACCCTTGAGGTCTTGCACGGAGAATTGCTGGCATAGGCTTTTCAGCGCCGAATCACGCTCGAAATCCCACGGCGCGCGACGCTTGGTCCCACGACGACGTTCCGCCGGCAGATCCTTCGGCCAGTCATCCGGAATCATCAACTCCACCGGGTTGACGCGTTCCAGTTCCGCCAGCAGGTTCTCCCAGCCCTTGATCTCCAGCACCGTAAAGTTGCCGCTGGTGATATCCAGTACCGCCAGGCCGAACAGCCGCTCATCCCCAAGCACCGCCGCGATCAAGTTATCGCGACGCTCATCCAGCAGCGCCTCATCACTCACCGTACCCGGCGTAATAATGCGCACTACCTGACGTTCAACCGGGCCCTTGCTGGTGGCCGGGTCGCCGATCTGCTCACAGATCACCACCGACTCGCCCAGCTTCACCAGCTTGACCAGGTAACCTTCCAACGAATGATAAGGAATCCCGCACATCGGAATCGCCTGCCCGGCCGACTGCCCGCGCGCGGTCAGGGTGATGTCCAGCAACTTGGCGGCCTTCTTCGCGTCTTCATAGAAGATCTCGTAGAAGTCGCCCATGCGATAGAACATCAACTGATCAGGGTGCTGGTTTTTCAGGCGCCAGTACTGCTGCATCATCGGGGTGTGGGAGGACAGATCGGAAGTGTTTTTACTCATTGGATAGTTAGCAAATTCGTTGAAAGTGATGGGGCAAAGGGGGCGCTTGGCCCAGCATTTTTTGCAATGGGCGCAAGGTTAACACGCGAGGTCGGGGCTTCGCAGTGCACAAACGGTCAGGTAAAAATCTGCAATCAATGCATTAAATATGCAAATTAGCATTTGCCAAGCATCAAAACTGCCTGCACTATCCGCGTTATGCAAAAACGCAACGTTTCTATCGTCTTAAGAGAACTGCTGGACCGCGACCGGATCTCCCCCACGGAGCTTCACCGGCGTACCGGCGTGCCTCAATCCACGCTCTCCCGGATCCTCAGCGGCAAGATCGTTGATCCGTCGGACAAGCATATCTCGCGCATCGCCGATTACTTCCAGGTCAGCACTGATCAGCTGCGCGGGCGCGTGGCGCTGGTGTCGGCGCGGTCTGAGGAACGTGACCCGATGCATTCGGAACTCAAGGACATAAGCCTGTGGGACGACGACACGCCCGTTAATGATGACGAGGTGTCGATCCCCTTTCTGCGCGAGGTTGAATTGGCTGCTGGATCAGGAAGATTCGTCATCGAGGAAAGCGAGAAGGCCAGCCTGCGATTCGGCAAGCGCAGCCTGCGGCATAACGGTGTGCAGTTCGACCAGGCCAAGTGCGTCACGGTGCGTGGCAACAGTATGTTGCCGGTGCTGCGTGACGGCGCGACCGTCGGCGTCAACGCCGGCAAGTGCGGGATTGGTGACATCGTCGACGGCGACCTGTATGCCATCAACCACAACGGCCAACTGCGGGTGAAACAGCTCTACCGCCTGCCTTCGGGGATTCGCCTGCGCAGTTTCAACCGCGATGAACACCCGGATGAGGACTACAGCTTCCAGGACATCCAGGAAGAGCAGATCAGCATCCTCGGTCACGTCTTCTGGTGGGGCATGTACGCCCGCTAACCCTTCTGCGTAAGAAAAACCCGCCAATGAGCGGGTTTTTTTTCGCCCGTGCAAAACCACCAAACCCTTTGCCCATAAGGCCGTGAATGCATCTATGCATATGTTGCGCAAAAATAAATGCATTTGTGCATTGACTGTATATGCATACATGCATATTCTTCATCTCAAGCCAGCCAAGAAGGCCTGGTGGAGGCGGCAAGGATGCTGCCAAGGAAGACAAGGATGTTACGCAACACCGGCAAGGACGCCATCGAAGCGATGGCACGGATGCCAGGCAACACCGGCAAGGATGCCGACGCTCTTTAGTTTCAAACCGCTTCAAGAACAGGCAGCGATGAACCGGCCTTAACGGTTCAGAGGGTTGGCAACTGACCCGGGTGTGCAGCGTAAAGCACCAGAAGCAGTTATCCGGCAGACAGGGATCGTGGTCGGAAAAACATTGAGGAAAGAACCGTACCGCGCCAGTAGCGCCGAAAGTTCGAGGACAGCATTACTGAAAAGCCCGGGCAACCGGGCTTTTTGGAATGCCTACCTATAAATGGAATTACCCAACACCCGGCACTGTGCCGGTAATGCTCAGCCAGGAGGCGTGACATGACAAACGAGCAGCAAGCGTTAGCGGAAATGCCTATCTGGCTAGTGATCGCACTGGCCCTGATCGGCGGTGTATCCGGAGAAATGTGGCGTGCCGACAAGGAGGGCGCCCGCGGTTGGTCGCTGGTGCGACGCCTGGCCCTGCGTTCCGGGGCGTGCATGGTGTGCGGGGTGTCAGCCCTGATGCTGTGCTACGCCGCCGGCATGTCGATCTGGACAGCCGGCGCCATTGGTTGCCTGACCGCCATGGCCGGCGCCGACGTGGCCATCGGCCTTTATGAACGCTGGGCGGCCAAGCGCATCGGCGTCAACGAAGGCCCAGGCCGGGACCCGCAGTAACCGTTGCAAGGACGCGACTTAAATGACACTCATCGAAAAACCCTCCCAACTGCCCCAGGCCATCAACGAGGCGCTGCGCGTTGCCTTTCCGGATCTGAAGGTCGGCAATCATCAGGACTTCCAGGGCGCCGCGAATAACACCGGTGTGTTGATCACCGTCGAAGGCAATGGCCCGGGCATTCGCTCCCGCGAAGGGCGCAAAGCCCACGCCCTGGGGATTTCACTCAAGGCCATGGTTGCCCCGGGTGCCTTGCCCTTTGATGCCTGCGACCTGGCCAGCCAACTGATGGACCTGGTGTTGGATAACCGCTGGAACCTGCCGCAGGAGCAGTGCGATCTGCCGACCAACATTGTCGCTGCGCCATCCATACGCACCACCGCGGAAACGGACTACGACACCTGGACCGTCAGCTTCACCCAAACCCTCTATATCGGACCGCCGCTGCTCAACGATCCCACAGGCAAACCGCTGTTCGCCTGCACTTGGGAAGTCTCGAACATCGACGACCCCGACCAATACAAGCCGCTGGCGGAGTAGCCCATGTTCGACGCGCTGTTACGCATGCAACTGGGGCCGATCGTCGAGCGACTGGCGGAAATGGAAAGCCAGCTCGAAGACCTGTATCGACGCGCCGAAAGCTTCTGCCGCATCGGCGTGTGTCAGGAGGTCGACGCCGCCAGCAATACCTGCAAGGTCAGCCACGGCGAACTGCTCACCCCGGCCATTCGCTTTTTCAACCCCAGCGCCGGTGCGCAGACGGAAACCCGCATCCCGTCCGTGGGCGAGCAATGCTTGCTGCTCAACTACGGCGGCGGGGAGGGCGGGGCGCAATCGGTAGCCTTGTTCGGCTTGAACAGCGACCGTTTTCCGCCGGTCTCCAGCGTCCCGACCCTGACCCGACGCCGCCATCAGGACGGCACCCAAAGCGACTACGACGACGCCAGCCACACCTTCAACTGGGTCAACGGCCCGACTACGTTCATCGGTTCCCGCGAGCAGGTCAACGTCAAGGTCGGCGCCGCCAGCCTGACGATGAATGCCCAGAGCATCACGCTGCAAGTTGGTGGTACCAGTCTGTTGCTGGATGCCGGCGGCGCGCACTTCAGCGGCCCGGTGGTGGACCACCAAGGCCGAGTCATCAGCCCCTGATAAGGACATCCCATGATCGGAATCGATCGGAACACCGGGGCGGCCGTCGATGACTGGCTGCAATTCGTCCAGCGCGCCACCCGAGCGCTGACCACTCCCTTGGGCACTCGCCAGAAGCGCCCGCTGTACGGCTCGATGATCCCGCAACTGCTCGGGCAAAACCTCGGCGATGACCTGCTGATTCTCGCCCAGAGCCATGCCGCCCAGGCGTTCTACAACCCACAGAACGGCATCGCCGATTTCGAGCCGCAAGTCATCGTCGCCAACCGTCAGGGCGCCGGCCTGTTGCTGCGCTTCGCCGGCACCTGGAAAAACCGCAAACAAACCTTCGAGGTGGTGACATGAGCATGCTGATACCCGGCCAGAATCAGTTGGCTGAGCCAGCGATCATTGCCGTCGATGAGTTCGAGCCGCTGTTGGCGGAGTTCAAGGCGTTTGTCGTTGATTACGTTGCGACTCGTGCGCCGGAAAACGCCGCCAAGCTCAAGGTGAGCCTGGAGAACGAAAGCGAGCTGCTGACGTTGGCGCTGGAAGCGTTTTGCGTTCGGTTGCAAACCCACGAGCGCAAATACAACGCCCGCATCAAGCAGATGCTGGCGTGGTGGGCCACCGGCAGCAACCTCGATGCACGCCTGGCGGACATGGGCCTGGAGCGCCAGGTGCTTGATCCCGGTGATCCAGCGGCTTTCCCGCCAGTGCCGCCGACGTTGGAGAGCGACGACGACGCCCGGTTGCGTTATTACCTGGCGCCACACGCTCCCGCGGCAGGCTCGCGGATGCAGTATCGCCGGGAGGTTTTCACCCTCGGTGAGCGTCCATCGGTGAAAGTGCAAAGTGCTACGCCGGGTGTGGTGACGGTCACTTATACCTTCGACCCCGACGGCTACGCGGCGCGGGTCAAGGATGGCAACGGCCGTCGCACCGCGCCTGGCGAAGTGATGGTCACCGTCCTGTCCCGAGACGGGGATGGCACACCTTCTGCGGACCTACTCGACGGTGTGCGCCGGCATTTCGCCCGGCCTGATGTGCGACCGGAAACGGATCTCGTCTCGGTGCAGGGCGCACAAATCCTGCGTTACAAAATCCGCGTGGTGGCAAAGATCAACGCCGGCCCGGACTCCGGGCTCACTCAAGTCGCCGCCCAGAAACTGCTGCAAGACTACGCAGAGTCTTGCCATCGCCTGGAAGGGCGGGTGGACCCAAGCTGGATCGACTACGCCATCCACTCGGCTGGCGCTGCGCAACTGCAAATCCTTGAGCCGCTGGAGCCGATCGTCACCACGGCGTTCCAGGCCCCGTATTGCACGGGTGTCGAGGTGGAGGTGCGCACCCTATGAACGAACCAAAAGGCAGCTTGCTGCCCGCCAACAGTTCGCCGTTGGAGAAGGCACTGGACCTGGGTTTTGGGCAGCTACTCGACCGGGTCACGCCGCCATTTCCCGCTTTGATGAACCCGCTGCAAACCCCGGTTGAATTCCTTCCCTACCTGGCCGCTGATCGCGGCGTCAGTGAATGGGATGCCGCTGCCAGCGAGTCGGAGAAGCGGCTCACCGTGGCCTTGTCCTGGCAGATCCAGCGTCAGGCCGGTACGCCCAAGGCGCTGAGCTACGCGGTTGAATCACTGGGTTTCACCCCGAACATCAGCGCCTGGTATCAACAGCGGCCAACAGGTCTGCCCTACACCTTTGATGTGCAGGCAATCATCGGTCGCAGTTGGTCCAGTGGTGATCACAACCGTTTGATCCGCCGCATCAACGCGGCCAAGAGCGAGCGGGATTTAGCCACCATCACCATCGTGCACGAGACCTCCCAGGGTTTGCGTGTTGCCGCAGCTGCTGATCCAGGGTTGAGCATCGGCGATGAGAGCCAGCCTGGGGCGTTGCCCGAGGTGAAGCTGTACGCGGCACTCGCTTGCAGCAGCGTGGCGCACACACCGCTCAGCGATGGCGAGTTAGAGCTGTGCGGCGTACTGCCTGAACTCGGGCTGGCGGCCCGGCTTAACAGTGCCGGGGTAGCCCGGCACTACACCATTAACGACTACGACCTCAGGGCGCAGCCATGACAGATGAAATTACACGCCTGGTGCGCTTCACCTCCAAGGGATTGGATGAAGTGCTGCAGGCAACGAACCAGGGCTTGAAAGGCGAAATTACCCACATCGGCGCCGGTACTGGCCGCTACAACCCCGACGGCACCGAAGTTGCCCTGCGTGACGAGCGCCAGCGGGTCGCCATTGTGGACTACGAGGACCTGGGCGACCGGCAACTCCGGATGGCCGCGCTGTTTGATGGCGAGGCTGAGTATGAAATTGGCGAGTTCGGTTTTTATCTCGCCAGTGGGACCTTATTGGCGGTGTATTCCGTTGCAGGAAAGTTGCTGACGTATAAAGCGGCGGCGGCTCGGGTGCTGCAGAAGTTCACGTTGGACATTTCGCCATTGCCGGCGGACAGCGTGACGATTGTGGTGGGGAGCGAGAATTTGAATGTATTGATGGCTGAAGAAATCGCGATCATGGCGGCGGCTTCGGTTGGCAATATGTCCCGCCACGTTGATCTGATGTTGCGGGTTATGCATCTCGAAGCGAAGTAGTTGCACTGACAAAAGTGCTGGAAAGACTAATTGACAGGGAGTTGATGATGGGAATTGAAACGACTATCACGAAAGTGGTTGATGCGTGTAATAAGCTGACGGAAACGGTGACTAACCAGATTGGAAAAATTAATACTCAAGTAGATGTAGCATCAAGCCAGTTCACTGCTTGGCGCAACAGTGTGCAGGCTAAGGATATCAACGGTCGTGCCCTTTACGCTCAGGATATTGACCTGACAGGGCTTCCGACTGACACGTTCTATCCGGTGTGGTGGACCATGCCCGGCAATGATAGCGGAGAGACCGAAGTTACCTTTTCACGCATTTACAGTCGCGATGCGGGATCTGCCCCGTTTGGCCAGGGCATTGTTCATATCGCTGGTCTGAACCTGCAAATGGAGGGCTGTGGGCACCTCTGGAGTGGGGATGGCAACTATCTAACAGTTAAGCGTATTTCGCAGACCTACCGTGAAACGGTCCGCGGTATTAGTTTTGGCATGACCTGCATTGCTCGGCATGTCTCTGGAGTCAGGCCGCTGTACTTAGGCTTGAAGGATGGGCAGGTTATCCAGTCTTCCATTCACTCCGGTCTATATCTTCGAGGGGGGCTGAGCTACACCGTTAACAAATCCTTTCCTGGAGAAGTTGGTTTCAGTCGTTTGGACGCTGAGGTACCTATGGGAGAAAGTACCCAGGGCGACTGGGAAATTCGGTGGTGCGTCCGGCCTTATCGCCTGACGGACGCCGATGCCGTATTGGGTACGACATTGCCTGAAAAACGGATGGCTTACGCTTACGACAACGATAAAATCTACGCGATGAAAGGGGCGTAAATGATGATTTCCATTAAGTCTGCTGTAACACCCAGCGGTGAGCTATTGATCAATATTCCGGCGGATATAGAGATTCTGAAAAGCCTAGGTTTTTCTGCAGAACAAGCAGCTGAACTGTGTGTTGAGGCCGCGAAAATCCTTCAACTGGAAAATTCCATAGCCGCGCGCCGTACGCTCTACGTGACCGAAGCCGATCCACTTTTCCTTGAATGGCAATACGACGAAACACCTGAGAAAGAAAAAGCATGGCGCGACAAGGTCGCCGAAATCAAGGCTCTTTACCCCCTACCTGACCGAGCTTGACTCCCACCGCGAAAGCGGTTTTTTTTCGCCCGCTCAAAGCCCCTCTCGCAGGGGCTTTGGCATTTTCCACCCGGAGAATTCCACTCATGTTCAACCGCCAAACCTACACCGTCCTCATCCCGTTCCCCACCGGCAATGGCCATTGGTCCACCGCCGGTCAGGAACTCGACCTGCTGGACGTCGAAGCATCCGCCCTGCGCACCGCCGGCCGCCTGGAACTCACCAGCGTCCTCAACTCCACCCCCAAGAAGGCTGACTAACCATGGCTGAGGTTTTGAACTTCGAGCACAACGGCATCACCGTGAATGCCACTGAATCCCCCGAGGCCATGGGTGGCCTTGGCGACAACGTCATCGGCCTGGTCGGCACCGCCCCCAATGCCCATGCGTCGATCCCGAAAAACGCCCCGTTCCGCATCAACAGCTTCACCACCCAGGCGCTGCTGGACCCTACCGGCGCTGAAACCGGCACGCTGTTCCACGCCGTGTACCAGATCCTCAAAGTGGTCAAGGTGCCGGTCTACGTAGTGATCGTCGACGAGGGCACCACCCCGGCCGACACCCTCAACAACGTGATCGGCGGTGAAGAGCCGGTCACCGGCCGCAAACTGGGCCTCGCCGCCCTGGCCAGCGTCCCTGAAGACCTGACCATCATCGGTGCTCCAGGCTTCACCGGCACCAAGGCCGTGGCCGGCGAATTCGCCTCCTTCGGCAAACGCATCAAGGCCCGTGTGGTGCTGGATGGCAAGGACGCAACCGTCGCCGACCAGGTGGCCTACAGCGGCGAGCTGGGCGGTGCCGACCTCGGTTTCGACCGTTGCCTGCTGGTGCACAACATGCCGTCGGTGTACTCCAAGGCTGCGAAGAAAAACGTGTTCCTGGCACCGTCGTCCCTGGCCATCGCTGCACTGGCCAAGGTCAAGCAGTGGGAAAGCCCGGGCAATCAGGTGACCTTCGCCGAAGACGTTTCCCGCGTGGTTGAGTACAACATCCTCGACACCTCCACCGAAGGCGACCTGCTCAACCGCTACGGCGTGAGCTACTACGCCCGCACCATCCTCGGCGGTTTCTCGCTGCTGGGTAACCGCTCCATTACCGGCAAGTTCATCAGCTACGTGGGCCTGGAAGATGCGATCAGCCGCAAGCTGGTCAAGGCCGGCCAGAAAGCCATGGCCAAGAACCTCACCAAGTCGTTCATGGATCAGGAGGTCAAGCGCATCAACGACTGGCTGCAAACCCTGGTAGCCGACGAAACCATCCCCGGCGGCAGCGTGTACCTGCACCCGGAATTGAACAGTGTCGAGAAGTACAAGAACGGCACCTGGTTCATCGTCATCGACTACGGCCGCTACGCGCCGAACGAACACATGATTTATCAACTCAACGCCCGCGATGAAATCATCGAGCAGTTCCTGGAGGACGTTCTCTAATGTTTACCAACCGAATCAGACAGGCCATGGCGGCCACCCTCCAAGGCCTGCCGTTGTCGGCGACGGTCACCTCGTTCGCACCGCCGAAGATTGAGTTCGATATGGAGCTCATGACCGGCGGGCGCTTCATCGCCGAAGAAATGGCCAAGGGCGCCAAAGCGCTCAACGCCACATTGGAGCTGCAAGGCGCAGGTCCGGAAATCATGCTTGCCCTGGGCGTGCGTCTGGGCGACGACATTTTGCTGAACGTGCGTGAAGCCGGCCAGGACCAGGATGGCAAGACTTACTTCACCTACCACACCATCGGCGGCAAGCTGAAAACGCTGACCGAGACAACGCTGAAGATGGGCGAAAAACCCGCCATCACCCTGGAGTTCTCCTGCCGCACCTACAACCGCCTGGAAAACGGCATTCCGGTAATCGACATCGACGTACGCACCCAGAAGTTCGTGCTCAACGGTGTCGACATTCTCGGTGATGCCCGCCGCGCGGTGCTGATGCCGTAAGCCCCCGGGAGCGGGTTTTCCCGCTCCCATACTTCATCAAGGAATTGATTCATGGCCTGGATGCCTCCGCTGCACGTCCTGCTGTCGCCGATCACCGCCGATACCGGCGCGACGATCGAGCAGGTTCAACTCAAGCCGCTGTTCTATGCCGCGCAAAAAGACGCGCTGGCCCGGGCCGGTGACGATGAGGACGACCAGTTTTTCGAACTGGCGAAACTCGCCACCGGCCTGTCGGAAAAAGAGCTCGACCAGCTCAAGCGGCCGGACTACGTGAGCATCGCGCAATACGTGCATGACATGTCGACCCGCCCGGCTTCGTTCTTCCTGGACGAGTCCCGCACGCCTGGTCACTCAACCATCACCGAACAGGTGAAGCTGCTGCTGCCGCTGAACGCAGCGGGCCGAACCCTGACCGATGTGACCCTGGAAATGCCCGCGCTGCGTGCCACCAAAGTGATGAAAAAACTCACCACGGCCAAGGAGCGCGCTGAGTTCATCACTGCCCATTGTTCGGGGCTGATGATCCCCGACTTGGCGGGCCTGACCGTGCCCGACTGGACCGAACTGCAGGGGCGAATCGACGATTTTTTAAATCAACCGGCGGCCTTCTTTCAGAGCGCGACATCGAAGTAATCCTCGATGTTGTGCCGCTGGTTTACTCGGTAAACGAAGCGGAAATCCTGGACTGGGACGCCGGAAAAGCATTGCGCCGCTACGACATCGCGATCACTCGCCTTGGCGTCAAACAGGAGTAGAGCGGGATGCAGATTAACTATGCGCTGGCATTTGCCGGGCAAACGTATGACCGAGGGCTTTCGGGGGACTTGTCACCGGCGGCCGAGGATTTGACCGGGCCTGCCTCCCTGGATGCGGTGCCTGCCGCACTGACGGATCTTAGCCTGGCGCTGGCCAGTGCCAGCCTCGAAATCAACGGCCTGACCCTGGAGCAGGTGCGGCTGCGCGAGGCCCTTGAATCGCTCAACAGCACGTTGTTCATTAACGGCAACTCGCTGGAGACCAAGACGGTCGATGTCGCCGCTGGTGCGCCGAAGAACGAGCAAAAGGACCCAGCAACAGCCTCCGATTCCTGGGTGGACAAGGGCCTCAAGGCCGGGGCCGATATCGGGAAGGATTTGGGTTCGAGCCTGTTGGATACGGTCAAGACCCGAGTGATCGGCAATCTGGTCGATGTGACGTTCGGCAAGATTCCCGGAGTAGGGAAACTGTTCAAGGACGGGGGGCTTGATAAAGACAAGGACAAGGGTGGCGACAAGCAATGTTGCCTTGGCACCACCGGCCCACTTGAAACGGCGGCCGCACAGTTACCCGAAAGCGTTGGAGAGACGGTCCGCAAGAAAGACAAAGCTCACACCCCCGGGAATTTGAAGAAGCGGCGCGTCAAGCTTCCCAAGCCTGGCCAAACGATTCCGCGTGAATCGAAGGCAACCGTCGATGGCAAAGCCGCGGATCTCAAACCTCTTCATCTTCCCGCCTCGGCAAATGCCGCGCCCCAGCTCAATGCGATGGGCCAGCCGCTTGTTCCGTTCTCTGCCAAACAGGCCGCCCAGGCGTCGACCAACCTACCTGGTAATTCGTTTGCCTCCTACGCGGCGCCGTCGGCAAACCGCCGTGTGGCGCGCGGTGCAGGCAAAGGCCTGGCCGCGAGTTTATCGGGAGCGTTTGCCAGACTGGAATCGGTAGGCACCCGCCGCCTCGGCCCGTTGAAGTACGTCGACACCGCCATGGATGTGGTGCAGGGCGTGCGCAATGGCGACGCAAAAGCGGTCGCCTCCGGCCTCAGCACCGCGGGCGGCGCCTGGGCGGGAGCCTCCGCCGGCGCCGCTATCGGCACCCTGATTTTTCCCGGTGTCGGCACTGCTGTCGGCGGCGCCATCGGTGGTTTGTTGGGCAGCGAGGCGGGAACCTGGCTCGGTGACAAGTTGTTCGGCCCAAGTGACCGTCTGCCATCACCCAACACGGTAAGCAAGGAACTCAGTAGCGCCAGCACCGACAACCTGCAGATCACCATCGCGCCAAGCATTCAGATCAGCGGTGTAAGTCTTGCCGATGCCCAACCCATCATCGATGGCGTGATTCAGGCGCTGCAATACCAAACCTTACCGATACTGACCGACGCCTTGAGCGTGCGGCGTAACGCATCGCTGACTGATTTAAGGGGATATGCCTGATGCGACAGCAAATGGTACTGGGGGATTTTATTTTCGGGTTGTCGCGCGGGTTTGCCTATTCCGGTCTCAACCGCCTCACGGACGGTGGCTGGGCAAATCTGGAGATTATTGCCAGCAAGCCGCAGTCGCGGCAGAAGGGGCAAAACCTGGAAAAGCTTACGTTCACAGGTAAAGCCGCGTACGCCGTGGGCATGCAACGACTGGACGAACTGCGTGCCCTGCAGAACGGTCGGGCGCCGCTGCCATTGGTGGACGGTATCGGTCGTAACTGGGGACTGTGGCGCATCACTTCGGTCACGGAAGATCAGTCCTGTGTGATCGATGACGGCACCGCTCTGGTGATCGGCTGGACACTGGTGCTGGAGGAGTTCGTCAATGCGTAGAGTGCGAAGTATTGCCGGTGACTCGGTCAACCTGCTGCTCTACCGCGAGCTTGGCCGCTGCGATGACAAGGCTGAAGAAAACCTCTGGCGCTTGAACCCCGATCTTGCCGAGCAAGGTCCGGTCTTGCCGGCGGGTGTTTGGGTAATCGTGCCCGAAGTGGAGTCGCGACCGGCAGCGGTGCGTCCGGTGTCGGCCTGGGATTAAGGAGGTTTCATGGCAATGGGATTTACCCCGATCGTCGAGTTCTACGGCGCCAACGCGGCCCTGCTCAACGAGCGAATCATGCAGTGGAGCCATACGGATACCACAGGTATTGAATCTGACCAATTGGAACTCACCCTCAACATCGAAGGCCTGGAAGGCTTGCCGAGCCTGAGCGGGAAGATCGGTTTTCGGGCGGGCTACCTGGAGACGGGGCTGGTGGAAAAGGGCGAGTTTGTGGTTACCCATCTAACGCCGTTCCTGTTTCCCATGCGTCTGGTGGTGGGAGCCACCGCAGCTCCGTTCAGTGTGCAGGATCAAACCGGCTATCGGCAGCGTCGTTCCGCCAGTTACGGGCCGACTACCCTGGGGACGCTGTTCCGCCAACTGGTGACCCGCCACGGCTTTTCACCCCGTGTTGCGCCGAGCCTGGAGGGTATTTTCATTCCCCATATCGATCAGTCCAATGAAAGCGACATGGCCTTTATCACCCGGCTTGCCGGGAAGTACGGTGGGGTCAGCAAGCCCTTCAACGAGCTGTATGTACTGGCTGACAGCGGGCAGGTCAAAACGCTTTCTGGCCAGATGCTGCCAGAGGTAAAACTCTCCGTGACCCAGAACAACCGCCCCGGGGAGCAGGCATTTATCAGCGCCAAGTTTGAGGAAAAAGCCCGCGCTAAATACGCAGGTTGCCAAACCAGTTGGTGGGATGCCGCGGCAGGCAAGCTGCGGGTGGTTCAGGTTGGGATTGCCCCGTTTACCGTCCTGCGCCAGCGCTATCAGAGCGAAAATGAAGCCCGGGTGGTGGCGCAGCGCGAGTTGGGCCGGGCCAGCCTTAAAGGACGAACGCTAACCATTGATTGCCCAGGTAACCCGTTGCTGGCGGCCGAAGGTCTTTTGCTGCTAGACGAAACCTGGCCGGCGTACATGCAAGGGCGATGGTCGATCAAAACGGTGACGCATACCGGGGTGCCGAAGGCGGGCTATCGCAGTTCGATTGTCGCTAGTGGCTTGACGGTCTAGCCGCGCCCCCTTTAACCAAGCCCGCTCCCGAGCGGGTTTTTTATTGCCCGGTGACCCCCATGAAGATCACCCCGTTACTGACTCACCTGCGTGATCACTGCCCCGGTTTCAACCAACAGGTGCACGCTGGCCTCGATCTCGATGCCCTGCAAACCCTGCCCGGTGCACCCGCTGCGGTCGTTACGCCGATCACTGACGCAGCCACCGCGAACAGTTCGCAAAACACCACCCGGCAAACTATCCGCGAGCATTTTGGCGTGGTGCTGGTACTCGACCTGGTGGACGGCCAACAAGCGCTAGCCATGGACCAACTCCACGCCCTGCGCGCCGAAATCTGGCGCGCCCTGGTGGGATTCAAGCCCGAGCGCTTCTACGAGCCCATTCAGTACGAAGGCGGCGACTGGCTGCTGCTGACGAAGAACCGCGGGCTCTACCGGCTGCGATTTTTCGCCGAGTTCCAACTGGGACGCAACCTCAGCACACAGCCAGCGGAAACCTGGCTCGAGCTTGAGCTGGACGCTGTGCCGTCCTTCAACGGGGTGACGGTGCGGGTCGATGCCATCGACCCGGCCGACCCCAATCTGCAACGCCCAGGCCCCGACGGGCGCCTGGAAATGACGTTTTCTGCCGAGGTAAAACCATGAGCAAACGCATCACCGTACTGCCGGTTTCCGGCCGTGCCGTACCTGACCCGGAGGCGGGCGATCTGTTGCCGGCCGAAGGCCGCGAAGTCCCGGACAACGCCTGGTGGCGTCGACGTCTGGCCGATGGCGACATCACAACCAAAGCCGTCAAGGCGGCAAAACCACAGGGAGCCAAATAATGGCGATTGGATTCAGTCATATTCCGGCGGACATTCGTGTGCCGCTGTTCTACGCCGAGATGGACAATTCGGCAGCCAATAGTGCGTCGTCGGCCCTGCGTCGGCTGATCGTGGCCCAGGTCAACGACAACGTCACCAGCCCGGAAGTCGGCAGCCTGGTGCTGGTATCGAGCGCGGCCATGGCCAAGCGTATCGGTGGCCAGGGTTCGATGCTGGCATCGATGTACGAGACGTTCCGCAAGAGTGACCCGGTGGGCGAGATCTGGTGCCTGCCGCTGCACAGTACCGAAGGCAGCGCGGCCAAGGCCGATCTCAAGCTGACCGGCGCCGCGACCCAAGGTGGCATTCTCAACCTGTACGTCGGCGGCACCCGCGTTCAAGCGACCGTGATCAATGGCGCGACCGCTGCCGTTGCCGCCACCGCCCTGGCGCTGAAAATCAACGCCAGTGTCGACCTGCCGGTCAGTGCGGTAGCCGCCGATGGCACTGTCACCCTGACCGCCAAATGGACCGGTGACAGTGGCAACGACATCAGCCTGCAACTCAACCGCCTGGGCCAGAGCAACGGTGAACAAATCCCCGACGGCCTGACCGCTGTGCTCGGCAAAATGGCGGCGGGTGCCGGTGTACCGGACCAACTCGCGGCGCTGGCTGCGCTGGGCGATGAGCCGTTCGAGTTCATCTGCATGCCCTGGGCCGACACTACCAGCCTCAACGCCTGGCAAGCGGTGATGGATGACAACAGCGGACGCTGGTCCTGGGCCAAGCAACTGTTCGGTCACGTCTACACCGCCAAGCGCGGCACCATCGGCACCCTGGTGGCTGCCGGGCAAGGGCGTAACGACCAGCACGTGACCATCCAGGCCATGGAGCCGGGCGTACCGCAACCGTTCTGGGTCCAGGCAGCAGCCTTGGCTGCACGCACGGCAGTATTTATCTCCGCCGATGCCAGCCGTCCGACCCAAAGCGGCAGCCTGCCAGGCCTCGACCCGGCCGACGCCAGCGAGCGCTTCACCCTGACCGAGCGCCAATCGCTGCTCAACTACGGCATCGCCACCGCTTACTACGAAGGCGGTTACGTGCGCATTCAGCGGGCGATCACCACCTACCAGAAGAACGCTTTCGGCCAGGCGGATAACTCCTACCTGGACAGCGAAACCCTGCACCAGTCGGCCTTTATCGTGCGCCGTCTGCAAAGCGTGATCACCAGCAAGTACGGGCGCCACAAGCTCGCTGCTGACGGTACGCGTTTTGGCGCCGGCCAGCCGATCGTCACCCCGAGCACTATTCGCGGTGAGCTGATCGCCCAGTACGCCAAGCTGGAACTGGAAGGCCATGTGGAGAACGCCGAGCTGTTCGCCGAGCACCTGATCGTCGAGCGCGATAGCCAGGACCCGAGCCGGGTCAACGTGCTATTCCCGCCGGATTACGTCAACGGGCTGCGGGTGTTTGCGCTGCTCAACCAGTTCCGTTTGCAGTACGACGCGGCGGTGTAACCCCGCGCTTTTCGCAACTGATTCCAGCCCGCCGAGTGCGGGCTTATTTTTGGGAGAAACATCATGGGTCAACTGATTGCGGGCACCTGCTACGTCAAAGTGGACGGCGCTCAACTGACCATCAACGGCGGCTGCGAAGCACCGTTGATGGCCGTCAAGCGGGAAACCGTGGTGCCGGGTTTCTACAAGGAAACCGACATCACTCCATCGTTCAAAGTTACCGCACTGCACACGCCGGACTTTCCATTGAAGCAGCTGATCGCCGGCACCGACATGACCGTCACCTGCGAATTCAACAACGGCAAGGTCTACGTGCTGGCCGGTGCCTACCTGGTGGAAGAGCCAGTGGCCAAGGGCGACGACGCCGTGATCGAGCTGAAATTCGAAGGCATCAAGGGGACCTGGCAATGACCGATACGGTGAAGCTGCAAGTGGCCATCGAGGCCCACGGCGAGCCACTGACCGAACTCACCCTGCGCCGCCCGACGGTGCAGGAGGTGCGGGCGATCAAGGCACTGCCGTACAAGATCGACAAGGGCGAAGACGTGAGTCTCGACCTCGACGTTGCCGCCAAGTACATCGCGGTGTGCGCGGGCATTCCGCCGTCGTCGGTCAACCAGCTCGACCTGGTGGACTTCAACGCGCTGAGCTGGGCCGTCGCCGGTTTTTTCATGAGTGCGGCGCAGGCTCCGTCGCCGAGCTGATTGCGGTGGCCTACGACCTGGCCTGGTTCTGGAAGGTTGACCCCGAACAGATGCTGGCCAGGCCTTTGGATACGCTCCGGGAATCCCTGGAGCATGCGCAACGGATCAATGCGATGCAGCAGGTGCAGTGATGGCAGAAGCTCAGAAAGTAGAAAGTACCGCCGTGCGCCTGACCGGGATCGACCAGCTGTCGCCCAAGCTCGCCGCGCTGCAGGCCACGGTCGGACGCTTCAGGCAGAACCTGGAACACACCGGCCTCGGCAAGTTGGATATTTCCGGTTTGGTGAAGGGTGGTGGGCTGGCAGCACCGTTTGTCAGCGGTGTCAAATCGGCGTTGGCATTCAAGGGGCAGGTTGGCGAGGTCAATGCTGCTGTGGGTCAAGGGGTTGCTGAATCGGCAGCGCAAGGGCTGGAGAATTTCAACGCCTCGTTGGACAAGGTATCAGTGGCTTTCGGTACGGCGCTGTTGCCAGCCGTCACGGCAGTGGTGGTCGGGCTGGAGCCGTTGCTGACCTCGGTGGCCCAAGTGCTTACCGAGAATCCGCAACTGGTGCAGGGCCTCGCAGCGGGTGCGGTGGCGTTTACCGCTATTCAAGCGGCTGTCACCGGCGTGTCCCAAGCGCTGGGGCTGATGCAACTGGTGCTCAGCGCCAACCCGATAGTGTTGGTGGCCGTGGGCATTGCCGTGGCGGCGGGATTGATCGTCGCCAACTGGAAGCCGATTTCGGCGTTTTTTGTCGGGCTGGGCGAGCGGGTGATGGCGGCGATTGGAACCCTGGGCGCTTTTTTTCAGACGGTCTTTGCGTTTCGTCCTCTGGAACAAGTGATGCGCCTGTGGGGGCCGATCACAGGTTTTTTTGCGGGGCTGTGGACGTCGCTTAAGGTGATGGCGCAGCCGCTGATCGGCTTTTTCACCACACTGTTTTCCTGGTCGCCAATCGGTTTGATCGTCAACAACTGGGCGCCTTTGAGCAGTTTTTTTGCGGCCTTCTGGGACTTGCTCAAGGCACTGAGTGTGCCGGTGGTCGAGTTCATGAAAAGCCTGTTCAGTTGGTCACCCCAAGGGCAAATCATTGCCAACTGGGGCGTGATCAGTGAGATGTTTGCGGCGATCTGGAGTGACTTCAAACTCACCGCGCTGGCGGCTTTTACCATCGTCAGCAGTTACTTCGATTGGTCGCCCCTGGACAAAATCTCTGCCGTCTGGGGCTCCGTCACCGGTGCGTTCGTCTCGATCTGGAGCGATATCAAGTTGCAGGCCCAGGACGCCTTTGTGGTGTTGAGTGGCCTGTTCGACGACTGGCATCCGATGGAGCAACTTGAAGCCATGTGGGCACCGGTGCTGAGTTGGTTCACAGCGCTGTCGGAGAAGCTTGCGGTGATCACCGCGCCGATTCGCAAGCTGTTCAACGGTGGGCTGGGTGAAGTGATCAACCAGGCGACCGGCAGTGTGCTGGAGTTGACCACCGAGCAACAGGAACGCAATGCCGAAAGCGCGCGTAACCCATCCTGGTTCCGCAAGGGGCCTGGCTTGGTATCACCGCTGGCGTCCAGCTCCAGTTCGCTGCTGCAACAAACCGCGGCCAACAACCGCACGCAGCTCAACGGCGACTTGCGGGTGAGCTTCGACAATGCACCAGCCGGCCTGCGGGTCGACCAGCCCAGAACCAACCAGCCCGGCCTGAGCGTCACCCCACGTGTCGGCTACCGTTCCCTGTCCCTTGGAGGCTCCAATGAGCTGGCGTGATCGTTTGTTGCCGGCGTCGTTTCGTGGCGTCGGGTTTTGGGTTGACCAGGCGAAAGTCCCGGTCGGCAAGAAGGGCCAGTTGCACGAATACCCTCAGCGCGACCTGCCTTTTTTTGAAGGGCTGGGCCAACAGTCCCGGGTGCATGAGCTGACGGCATTTGTAGTGGGCGAGGATTGCCTGGAGCAACGCGACAAGTTGCTCAAGGCCCTGGAGGAGGGCGCTGGCGAGCTGGTGCACCCTTGGCTTGGACGGTTGCAGGTCAAGGTCGGCGAATGTGAGATGACCCAGACTCGCCAGGACGGCGGGCTGGTGACATTTGCCCTGAAGTTCTATCCCGACGAACCCTTGAAGTTTCCCACTGCGGCGGTCAATACCCGCCAGCTGTTGCTGGTGTCAGCCGACAGTTTGCTGGGGTCGGCGGTGCTGCGTTTTGAGCAGGCCGTCGCACTGGTGAAACAGGCACGGGTGGGTATCCAGGCGCTGCGCAATGGGCTGGCTGAGGTTTACCAGGTGATTGAGCAGCAGTTTGCCCCGCTGATTCAGTTGTATGGCGACCTGAACGCCTTGGTCAAAGCCATCAAGGAAGTTCCCAAGGAATTGAGCGCCGAATTCAAGGGCTTGCTCGGCGATGTGAAGGACCTCAAGGCGTTCGCCCGCAGCGGCTATCGTGGCATGTTGGCCAACCTCTCGCAGCAGGTGGAAGCGGCTCGCACTATCGACGTGCCAAAGCTGACCACCGGCAAGGACAGCGTGGCCGCCGTGCAGGCCACTGCCAACCTGGTACAGGACGCGTTGTGGGTGAAGATCGCCCATTGGCTGGCGGACGTACCGGTGGCGACCAAGGCGGTGACCCTAAGCACCACGCCGTCCCTGGCGCAACAGGCGGCACAGCCGGTGCAGCGCCGTGAAGTACCGGTGGCTGATGATGTGCTGGTGCTGCGTGACCTTCTGAACGAAGCCATGTGGCAAGCCGCATTGAAGGCCGACGCCGGGCACTACGTTGCGCTGAATGACTTGCGCCAACAGATGTTCACGCATCTGACGGCGGTGGCTTCGTCCGGTGTGCGACTGGTCAACCTGACGCCAATGCGCAGCATGCCCGCCTTGCTGCTGGCGTATCAGCGCTTCGGCGACGCGACGCGAGTGGGCGAGGTGGTGCAGCGCAATCGGGTGGCCCATCCGGGCTTCCTGCCACCGGCGGATCTGCAAGTGGTCAGGGAGTAACCCATGAACGAGTTGGACAATGCCGTCACTCTGACCGTGGACGGCCTGGATTATGGCGGCTGGAAAAGCGTGGAAATCAGCGCCGACCTGGAGCGTCAATTTCGCACCTTCACCCTTGACATCACCTGGCAATGGCCCGGGCAAACCCTGGCAGTGCCGATCAAGCCTGGAGTCCGTTGCCAGGTGCGCATTGGTTGCGATCTGGTGCTCACCGGCTTTGTGTTCAAGGCGCCCATCAGTTACGACGGCCAGCAGATCAGCCTGAGTATTCAAGGCGGTTCAGTGACGCAGGACCTGGTGGACTGCGCAGCGATAAACCAGCCCGGCCAGTGGCGCGGGCAAAGTGTGCTGAGCATCGTCCGTGCGCTGACGGCCACCTATGGCGTCGAGGTGCACAGCGAGATTGCCGAGACCACACGTTTGCAGACCCACAGCATCGTGCCCGGGGAGACGGTATTCCAATCCATCGACCGCTTGCTGACGCTGTATCGGGTGTTCTCTACCGACGATGCGGACGGACGCCTGGTGCTGGCATTGCCCGGTAGTGCAGGGCGTGCGAATGACCGCCTGGAACTGGGTAAGAACATCCTTTCGGCTAACGCACCGATGGACTTCGGCACGGTGTTTTCCGAGTACCGCGTCATCGGCCAGCACAAGGGCGATGATCAAAAAAACGCAGCGGCGGTCAGTGAGGTTTCAGGGAATTCCCGGGATGAAAAAGCCGCGCGAAAACGCGTCACGGTGATCAGCGAGCCGACCCAGTTGACGCCCGAACTGGCCCAGCAACGTGCCGACTGGGAACGCGCTACCCGTACTGGGAAAGCCCTGACCACCACTTACACCGTGCAAGGCTGGCGGCAGTCCAACGGCGATTTGTGGCGCCACAACCTGTTGGTGCGGGTGATCGATCCGGTGCTGGAATTTGACCAGGACATGCTGATCTCCAAGATTACTTATTCGCTCTCCGACCAAGGTTCGATCACTACGCTACAGGTGGCGCCGCCGTCCACCTTTGATGCCAATCCGTTGCCATCCGCTTAACCATCAAGGAATTTCCATGAGCCTACTGACTCGCCTGCTGGCGCGCGGCACTGTCGTGCTCGCCAACTCGGCCACCAAGCTGCAATCGCTGCAAATGCGCCTGACCGCAGGCGAAGTGAACGACGACATGGAGCACTTCGAACCCTACGGTTTCACCAGCAACCCGCTGGCCGGTGCGGAAGGCATCGCCACGTTTCTGGGCGGCGACCGCTCCCACGCCATCGTGCTGGTGGTGGCTGACCGTCGCTATCGCTTGCAGTCTCTGGCACCGGGCGAAGTGGCGATCTACACCGACGAAGGCGACAAGGTTCACTTCAAGCGCGGGCGGGTGATCGATATCGAAACCGGCACCCTGAATATCCGCGCCAGCCAGGCGGTGAACATCGATACGCCGACCCTTACCCAGAGCGGCAAGATCATCTCCCAGGGCGATCAGATTGCCGGTGGCATCAGCCAGATCCGGCACGTGCATGTGGGCGTACAGCCCGGCAACGGCCAGTCCGGTGTGCCGGCGGGAGGCCAGTGATGTTTGTCTCCGACAACCTGAAAAATGCCCTGACCCGATCGGTGCTGATCAGCCTGTTCACCTGGCGCCGTGCCGCGCCCGACGATGCCGTGGACGATGGCGAGCGCTTCGGCTGGTGGGGCGACAGTTTCCCCAGCGTGGCCGACGACCGTATCGGCTCAAGGCTGTGGCTGCTGCGCCGGGTCAAGCTGACCCGCCAGACGCAACTGGACGCCGAATTCTATGCCCGCGAAGCCTTGCAATGGCTGATCGACGACGGGCATTGCAGCGCCATCGAAGTCCTCAGTGAACGCCTCGACGCCCAGCGGCTCAACCTGCGCACGCAGCTGACCCTGGCCGATGGCGAGCGCCTGGACATCAACCCTGATAACAGTTGGCAGGTGATCTATGCCGTTTGAAACCCCTTCGCTGCCGGTGCTGATCAAACGCACCCAAAGCGACCTGGCCAGCGATTCGCTGCGCCAGTCCGATGCCCAGGTCCTGGCGCGCACACTGAGTGGTGCGGCGTTCGGCCTGTACGGTTATCTCGATTGGATCGCTGAGCAGATCCTGCCGGATACCGCGGATGAATCCACCTTGGAGCGCATCGCCGCGTTGCGGTTGAACCAGGCGCGCAAGGCCGCAGTGGCCGCCAGTGGCAGCGTGAGTTTCACCGCGGCGGCGGGCGCGGTACTGGATGTGGATACGGTGCTGCAAAGCAGTGATGGGCGCAGCTTCAAAGTCACTGCTGCCGGCACGACCCATGCAGGCCTCAACACTGCCACCGTGCAGGCGATTGATGCCGGCACGCTGGGCAACGCTGATGCCGGGCTGAGCCTGATCGCGGTCCAGCCGCTGCAAGGTATTGGTTCGACCTTTACCGTGCTGGCGCCGGGGCTGACCGGCGGCGTGGCGCGAGAAACCCAGGAGTCGCTGCGGGCACGGGTGATTCGTTCCTACCGCGTTATTCCCCAGGGCGGTTCGGCACAGGATTACGAGACCTGGTCCCTCGAAGTGCCCGGCATTACCCGCGCATGGTGTCGCGGCAATTACCTGGGGCCGGGGACGGTGGGGGTGTTCGTGATGCGTGACGACGACCCGCAGCCGATCCCCAATGCCGCGCAACTGGCGCAGGTTCAAGCCCATATCGAGCCGCTGAGGCCAGTCACCGCTGATGTGTATGTGTTGGCGCCAGAGATGAAACCGGTGGCTTATCAACTGCGCCTGACACCCGACACCAGCGCCGTGCGCGCGGCTGTCGAGGCCCAACTGCGGGACCTGCACAACCGCGAGGCGGGGCTGGGCGACACCTTGTTGCTGACCCATATCGCCGAAGCCATCAGTACCGCGACCGGCGAGACCGATCACACGCTCACAAACCCGTTGGCGGACGTTGCAGCGGCGACCAATCAGTTGCTGGTGTTCGGAGGTATCACATGGCTGGAGTGAGAACCGCAGGCCAGTATCAAGAACAACTGATCGCCTTGTTGCCCAGCGGGCCGGCCTGGGATCTGGAAACCGTGCCGCAGTTGGAGACGGTCCTCAAAGGCATCGCCGAAGAACTCACGCGCATCGACGCCCGGGCCTGCGACCTGCAAAACGAAATGGACCCGGTGACCGTCAGCGAACTGGTGCCAGAGTGGGAAAGGGTGATGCAACTGCCCGATCCCTGCCTGGGCTTAAGCCCGCTGTACGACGACCGCCGCCTGGCGGTGCGTCGACGGCTGTTGGCGGTGGGCAGCCAGCGCGCCGCGTACTACATCGAAATCGCCCGCAGCCAGGGTTATCCCGACGCCAGTGTCACTGAACATCGCGCCCCGCGCATGGGCCGCTCACGGTTTGGCGCTGCGCATTTTGGCACCTGGCAGGCGCACTTCATGTGGTCCCTTAACACCGGCGGCCGCCAGCACCTGGGGCGGCGGTTTGGGGCGAGTTATTGGGGAGAGCGGTTTGGCGTCAATCCGGGCAATGCCCTGGAGTGCCTGATTCATCGCACCGCACCTGCTCATACGCAGGTGCACATCAATTATGACTAGAGGGTAGAAGCGTGGATTATCCAAAGAGTGTGCCCAGTGTTGGGCTGGTGAATGGCAAGTTTGTGGATGAAAACCCGGTGACCGGGACGCCAGGGAGTTTGATTCCGGCGGCTTGGGGGAATGGGGTTACGCAGGAGATTGTTAATGCAATTACCGCGGCCGGTTTAGTGCCGAACGAGTCTCAAAATAATCAGCTAATGTTGGCGATTAAAGAGTTGGCAAAGCTGGATCCGCAGCAAAATTTTCCGATTCAGGTTTATCGCAAGAATTTGGTCATCAATGGCGGGTTTGATATTTGGCAGAGAGGTGTGGTCAATGTTGGGCCCAGTGTAGGCGGGTTTCTTGCCGATCGATTTCGCTGTGATTGGGACGGTGCTGCCGGGGTAAACATCTCTCGGCAGAGCTTTGCACCTGGTCAGACTGATGTATCCAACGAACCGCGATTTTTCTTGCGCTGGCAGCAGGTGGTAGCCGGTTCGGGCGCAACCACTCATAAGATTTCGCAAAAAATTGAGTCGGTAAGAACGCTGGCTGGAAAAGTGGCGACGGTTTCGTTTTGGGTCCGTGGTGATGCGCCGCGTCGTGTGACTTTTTCGATTACGCAGTACTTTGGCAATGGTGGATCTGTCCCGGCCACTATGCTGGTTAACTCGTTTCAGGTGACGAATGGTTGGACGAGGTGCCAGGCGACGTTTCAGGTTCCGTCCATTGCAGGCAAGGCGTTGGGCGCTGGAGAGAGCGACTGCCTGCGGATTGAGTTGGATCTTGCGCTGAATTCACTGCAAACGATCGACTTGGCTCAAGTGCAGTTGGAAGAAGGACCTGTAGCAACTCTCTTTGAGCGAAGAACCAACGGTGAAGAGTTGAGCCTTTGTCAGCGCTACTACGAGAAGACCTTTAGTCAAGATGTTGTACCTGGTGACGCGGCCGCATCTACGGCGGGTTCGCTGATTTCAATTGTTATGCAAGGGCAGGTGGCTTCTTCGGGCCAACCGGCAACTCAGTGGTCTTTCAAGGTTGAGAAACGTGCGATTCCCAGCACAACGCTCTACCGCGCGCTTGGCACTGGAGCTCCCGGCCAATGGCGATCTGGCAGTGACCTGGTCTCATCCGGCAATGCGCGAACCTACACCGCATCAACCCGGTCCGTCTGGGTGGATAACTCGGATGTCGGTTTGGCCACGCAGTCCTATTACATCCACGCAGCGGCTGATGCCGAACTTTAGGAGGGTTTATGAGCTATCAGTTGACACATGATCCAGACACCGTTTTACGCTTGTTCGATAGAGCAACGGTTCCGCGTTCTCACCGTTTCTGGACCGAATATGAGCAATGGCTGGAGGAGGGCGGAATTCCCGTCCCACAGGACGGGCCAGACTCACAGAGTCTGGAGCGTGATTGGCGTAACTCTCAGATCGAGAGCATCAAGTGGCTACGTGAACGCCATCGAGATGAAGCCGATATGGCCGTAAGCACAACGCTGAGTGGCGCGCAGTTTTCTGAGTTGCTTGCCTATTTGCAGCAACTTCGAGATTGGCCTCAGGCTGTGGAGTTCCCGGAAATGGGCGAGCGTCCAAAGGCTCCAAGCTGGATTTCACAGCAGGTGGAGTAGTACCTGACGGAGTTTTTATGCAAATTTCGCAGCTTCAGGCAATCTTGCCTGGCGCCGGCCTTAGAGCCGGCGTTTTTATATCTGCTTTAAACGCTGCCATGGCCCACTACCAGATCACCACCCCCAAACGCATAGCCGCCTTCCTCGCCCAAATAGGCCACGAATCCGGCGAACTACGCTACGTGCGTGAACTGGGCAGCGATCAATACCTGAGCAAATACGACACCGGTACCCTGGCCGCCCGCCTGGGCAACACCCCCGAAGCCGATGGCGATGGCCAGAAATACCGTGGACGCGGCCTGATCCAGATCACCGGCCGACGCAACTACCTGGCATGCAGCCAGGCGTTGTTCGGCGATGAGCGTCTGTTGCAGCAACCGGAGTTGCTGGAGCAGCCGCAATGGGCGTGCGAGTCCGCCGCGTGGTTCTGGCAGAGCAATGGCTTGAACGAACTGGCCGACAAAGACCAGTTCACCACCATCACCCGACGTATCAATGGCGGCCTTAACGGTCTGGAGAACCGTCTGCAGTTGTGGGCCCGGGCGAAGGCGGTGTTATGGGTTTCCTGACGTCGTATCGCCTGCTTGGCTTTTTGCTGTTGTTGGCGGTTTCGGCTGGGGTTGCCTGGCAGGTACAGGCCTGGCGGTATGGCACACAACTTGAGCGCCAAGAGGCTCTGCATGCAGAAGCGCTCAGCCAGCAAAGCCAGTCTGCACAGCGTCAACAACAGTTGGAACAGGACAAACGGCTGGCACTGGAGCAACAACTCAGTGCCAGCGACCAACAACACACCCGGGAGCTTTCCGATGCACAGCGTGATCAGGCTCACTTGCGGGATCGCCTGGCCACTGCTGATGTGCGGTTGTCAGTCCTTCTCGACACCAGCGACCCAACCAACGGCTGCCCAATGCCAGCCACCGCCACCTCCGGCAGCGTGGTTCATGCAGCCCCGCGAGCCCGACTTGACCCGGCGCATGCTCAACGAATTATCGGCATCACCGACGACGGCGATAACGCGTTGATCGCCTTGCGTGCTTGCCAGGCGTATGTCCAGGCCGTCACGCGTTAGTCTCTTGTAACTTGCATGGCCCATGGGCTCCTGTAGGGTAGACAAACGCCCGCCCACCCCAGGAGACGACCGTGAAGGAAATTACTCAACTCGCCGCTGAACTTGGCAGACGCTTGCAGGTGCTCAATGCCCACGTCACCACTGCCGAGTCGTGCACGGGCGGCGGTATCGCCGAGGCCATCACGCGGATTCCCGGGAGTTCGGCCTGGTTTGAGGCAGGCTACGTCACGTATTCCAATCGCCAGAAGACTCGGCAACTGCATGTGCCGGAAGAATTGTTCCCCAAAGTGGGTGCCGTCAGTCGCGAAGTGGTGGAGGCGATGGTGCGGGGCGCCCAGGAGAAAAGCCTGTCCCGATTTGCCGTAGCGGTCAGCGGCGTCGCCGGGCCCGATGGCGGTTCTCCGGACAAGCCGGTGGGCACCGTATGGCTGGCCTGGGGGGTGGGCGATGAGATCACCGCCGAGCTCGAACACTTCCCCGGCAACCGCGACGAGGTCCGCCGACAAACGGTAAAGGCCGCGCTAGAGGGCTTGTTGCGACGAGCTGCAGCAGAAATAGAAAATCAGGGGTAGGCGATCACGGATCTTTGTGGAACAATACTGTCTACTTATACAGGTGTTGGCCGCCAGGCCTTATTGATTACGTGAGGACTTTAATGGACGACAACAAGAAGAAAGCCTTGGCTGCGGCCCTGGGTCAGATCGAACGTCAATTCGGCAAGGGTGCCGTAATGCGTATGGGCGATCACGACCGTCAGGCGATCCCGGCTATCTCCACTGGCTCTCTGGGTCTGGATATCGCGCTCGGCATTGGCGGCCTGCCAAAAGGCCGTATCGTTGAAATCTACGGTCCTGAATCTTCCGGTAAAACTACTCTGACCCTGTCGGTGATTGCCCAGGCACAAAAAATGGGCGCCACCTGTGCGTTCGTCGATGCCGAGCACGCCCTGGATCCAGAATACGCCGGCAAGCTGGGCGTCAACGTTGACGACCTGCTGGTTTCGCAACCGGACACCGGTGAGCAAGCGCTGGAAATCACCGACATGCTGGTGCGCTCCAATGCCATCGACGTGATCGTCATCGACTCCGTGGCAGCCTTGGTACCCAAAGCTGAAATCGAAGGTGAAATGGGCGACATGCACGTAGGCCTGCAAGCCCGTCTGATGTCTCAGGCCCTGCGTAAAATCACCGGTAACATCAAGAACGCCAACTGCCTGGTAATCTTCATCAACCAGATCCGTATGAAGATCGGTGTGATGTTCGGCAGCCCGGAAACCACCACCGGTGGTAACGCGCTGAAGTTCTACGCTTCGGTCCGTCTGGACATCCGTCGTACCGGCGCGGTGAAGGAAGGTGACGAGGTTGTTGGTAGCGAAACCCGCGTTAAAGTCGTGAAGAACAAGGTGGCTCCGCCGTTCCGTCAGGCTGAGTTCCAGATTCTCTACGGCAAGGGTATTTACCTGAACGGCGAGATGATCGACCTGGGCGTGCTGCACGGCTTCGTCGAGAAGTCCGGTGCCTGGTATGCCTACAACGGCAGCAAGATCGGTCAGGGCAAGGCCAACTCCGCCAAGTTCCTGCAGGACAACCCTGAGATTGCCACGGCGCTTGAAAAGCAGATCCGCGACAAGCTGCTGACCCCGACTGCCGACGTCAAATCGACGTCCACCCGGGAAACGGCTGACGACATGGCCGACGCTGACATCTGAGCCAAACGATGAGCGTTGTACTGGATACACCCGTCGCCGTAAGGCGCACTGCAATGGACCTGCTCGCACGACGCGAGCATGGTCGAGTCGAGCTGACGCGTAAACTGCGTCAGCGCGGCGCAGATCCTGAGATGATCGACGCAGCCCTTGACCGCCTGACGGAAGAAGGGCTGTTGTCGGAATCCCGTTACCTCGAAAGCTTTGTTTCCTACCGAGCTCGATCCGGCTACGGCCCTTCGCGAATTCGTGAAGAGCTAAGCCAGCGTGGCCTGCAACGTGCTGACATCGAACTCGCGTTGCGTGAGTCCGGCATCAGTTGGCAGGCGCAATTGGAAGATACCTGGCGTCGCAAGTTTGCCGGTCATCTGCCTATTGATGCGCGGGAGCGGGCGAAGCAAGGTCGCTTTTTGAGCTATCGCGGATTCTCGATGGAGATGATCAGCCGCCTGTTGAGTGGTAAGGATCTGGATGACTAAGCCAACTGAGCGCTTGGTCCAGGCCATATAGAGGCCTGTTCATGCACAGTTAAAGCAAAAAGGCCCGCTATGAAAATAGCGGGCCTTTTTTCGTTTCAGGGGCAGGTCACGCCGTCTCTGTCACCCGCTGCTGCGTTTTCCCCTGAGCCTCGGCCCAGTTTTCCGGCAAGTTGATGTAATCCACCAATTCCCGCAACCGGCCCTGATCGCGCCCATTAAAGTTGAATACCAGCCGCGTCAAATGGCTGAAGCTTGGCTCGTCATGCTCCTCGCCGGTGTACGCAATTTGTTGGAAGTCGCCACTGAGGCGAAGACTGGCAAATGCCTCCTGCAGGTGGGCCAGTGCGTGGTCACTCAACGGATGATGCATGCGAATCACAAATTGGCGCTTCAGCCAGCGAGTGGAGTGGAAGTTCGCATAGAACTGATTGATCTCTTCCACTGCCTCTTCAGCGTTGTATACCAGGCGGACCAGCTTGAGGTCGGTGGGCAGGATATAGCGATTGGCTTCAAGCTGGCTGCGGATAAAGTCCAGGGCGCCTTGCCAGAAGCTGCCGCCCGGTGCATCCAGCAGTACCACTGGAACCAGCGGGCTTTTGCCGGTCTGGATCAGGGTGAGTACTTCCAGCGCTTCATCCAGGGTGCCGAAACCGCCCGGACACAGGATCAAGGCGTCGGCTTCCTTGACGAAGAACAGCTTGCGGGTAAAGAAGAAGTGGAAAGACAGCAGGTTCTCGGTGCCATCGATGGTCGGGTTGGCGTGCTGTTCAAAGGGCAGGGTGATGTTGAACCCCAGGCTGTGCTCCAGGCCAGCCCCTTCGTGGGCCGCCGCCATGATGCCGCCCCCGCCGCCAGTAATCACCATCAGGTCCGAGCGCGCCAGAACTGCGCCCACTTCCCGTGCCAATGCGTACAGCGGGCTTTCCACCGGTGTGCGCGCCGAGCCGAACACGGTGACTTTGCGTCGGCCCTTGAATTGTTCAAGCACACGGAAAGCGTGGTCGAGTTCGCGGATGGCCTGCAAGGTGATCTTGGCATTCCAGCGGCTGCGGTCGTCCTGGGCCATGCGCAACACGGTGAAAATCATGTCGCGATAAAGGGGGATATTCGGGCTGTTGGGCGCAATCAGGTGGAGTTGCGCTTCGACCTGCTGCGTGAGGTCGGTGCCGTTTTCTTCAAATTGACGGATCAGGAGTTCATTCGGTTCGTAAGGCATTCAACTTCTCCTTCTTCACAGAACCCTGGGTGCCGGCGAGAAATTCGTCGGGACCACGACACTGCATGTGTCGTTGCCTCTGATTAACGAGGTGGGCGAAACCGGTTCTGTATGTTCCTTATGTTTAAAAACCTTTGCACTGCACGCGCAGGAGGGCAACCCTCTTTTGCCCTGAAAATGTTACAGGACGGTGTGAAAACCCGATGTTCCAGGCTTTCAGGATTAATTGATCATGAGCCTATAAAGTCTTGGCTGGCAACCGCTTATTGATCACTTCTGAGGGAGTTTAGACGTTGCCGCGAACGGGCACTTACGGATAGTTCGGTGGGGCATATTGCGCGCCGCTGATCAGCGGCGCGCGACAGGGGGCATTGCTTATTTTTTCTTCTTCGCAGCAGCCGGTGCGGGGCAGTCTGCTTCCTGGAACTTGACCGACGCCACCGGGCGGTTGGTTTTATTCTCGGTAATGTCGTAGCGCATGATCGCACCCTTGGCCATCAGCTCGCGATAACCCTTGTTCAGGCACACGCTTTGGCCCAGTTGGAAGTACACCGCCTTGGGGTTAGCGCGCATTTGCTCGGCGCGGTCGGGCAGTACGCTGAGATGGTCAATCAGCTGCAAGCCTTCAACGGTGTAAGCCACTTCCAAGGTCTTTTCGTCGATTTCCCGTGGCAGGTCTTTGTTGGTTTCCTCTGCGACGCTTTGCAGCTTCCTGTTCATTTGGGCCTCCAGCAACGAGGCCGCTTGGGCACTCAAAGGCAAGGCCAACGCCAGGGCGACGGACGGAACAACAGTGCGCAGCATAAGACGCAGCATAAAACTCTCCTGATTCGGTTACTGGTGCATAGACCAGCCACTGCGCTGTGCGTTCAGTGGCGCGGGATTATAGGTGACCGCCTGCCATTACGGCCAGCCTATTGCCGGGAAGTGCAGGTAGGCGAGGGTGCCTCTGGTAAACTCCGGTAACTTTTACCTTCCTGAGTTCTATCCGTGTCGATTTCCACTTTCCTGCAGCGGCGCACCCGATGAGCCATGCCGTCTCCCGTTTGCGCACCCAGCGCCTGGCGCGCGCCCTCAAGCCGTTCGTGGCGCGAGGCTCGCGTGCCGAGCGCTGCCCCGGCTGCCGGGTAATTCCCGAGTATTGCCTGTGCGCGTGGCGGCCCAAGGTCCAGGCCAAATCCGGCATGTGCCTGCTGATGCATGACGTAGAGCCGATGAAACCCAGCAACACCGGCTGGCTGATTGCCGATGTGATCAACGACACGACGGCGTTCCCCTGGTCGCGGACTGAGGTAGAGCCCGAATTGCTGACCTTGCTGGCTGACCCGCAATGGCAGCCTTATATCGTCTTCCCCGGCGAATTCGTGGCCCCGGAGCGGGTGGTCAATCAGGTCAAGCTGGAAGAGGGCAAGCGCCCGCTGTTCATTCTGCTGGACGGTACCTGGAGCGAGGCGCGCAAGATGTTTCGCAAGAGCCCGTACCTGGAGCACTTGCCGGTGCTGAGCCTGGCGCCCGAGCAACTGTCGCGCTACAAGCTGCGCCGCTCCAAGCGTGATGACCACTTCTGTACCGCTGAAGTCGCCGCGCTGTGCCTGGAACTGGCTGAAGACCAGGCGGCCAGCGAAGTGCTGGATGCTTATCTGGATGTATTCAGCACCCACTACCTGGCCGCCAAATTTCAGCTGGCGCTGGACCCGGCCGATGTCGTCCATACTCGCCTTGCACCTTATCTATAGGTGTCATGGCCAGCCGACCTTTGCATGATGGCCGCGCAAATGCGCAGCCCGCTAGAATGGCCACGGGCGTAGCGCTTGACCACCCAGGCTACGCTGGGCATGCTTGGCGCCGATTGGGGCGCTGTCACCGATTGGATACGTCGTCTTTTGACGTTGAGCGCGCCCTTTGGTGACTGCTGGCCTGGCAGCCACCTTGCGTGTTGGCGAGCACTGAACCCATCAGTGCCCCCATAAAAAACAGGATCATTTAATAAATGGCCACATACGAAATCCTGATTGCCGATGACCACCCGCTGTTTCGCAGCGCGCTGCACCAGGCGGTCACGCTGGGCCTGGGGCCAGATGTACGCCTCGTCGAAGTGGCCAGCATTGCCGAGCTGGAAACCCGCCTCACTGAAAAATCCGACTGGGACCTGGTTCTGCTGGACCTGAACATGCCCGGTGCCTATGGTTTTTCCGGGTTGGTGCTGTTGCGCGGGCAATACCCGCAGATTCCGGTGGTGATGGTCTCGGCCCAGGAAGAGGCTTCGGTGGTGGTGCGCTCCAAGGAGTTCGGTGCCAGCGGTTTCATTCCCAAGTCCAGTTCCATGGAAGACATCCAGAAAGCCGTGCGCACGGTGTTGGATGGCGATGTCTCCTGGCCGCCGCAGGCCTTTGAAGAGATCAATGTCTCCGACGAAGCCAAGGCCGCCCGTGATGGCCTGGCCAGCCTGACGCCCCAGCAGTTCCGCGTGCTGACCATGGTCTGCGAAGGCCTGCTGAACAAGCAGATTGCCTACGAGTTGAGCGTGTCGGAAGCGACTATCAAAGCCCACGTTACGGCGATTTTCCGCAAGCTGGGCGTGCGTACCCGGACCCAGGCGGCGCTGCTCTTGCAACAACTTGAGTCAATTTCGCAGCATTAAGACGCTGTTCATTCACGTTTTTTTGACTTTGCGTGCTCTAGTTTCCCCACACCTTTTTGCTCAGTTGCCTACTCTATGTCGCCTTTCAAAGGTCAAACCGGTATCAAACGTATCTTCAACGCGGGGGGATATTCCCTGGATGGCCTGCGTGCGGCATTCACTGGCGAGGCGGCTTTTCGTCAGTTGGTGTTGCTCAATGTCATCCTGATCCCGCTGAGTTTCTTCCTGAATGTCAGCCGGGTAGAGCGGGCGCTGCTGATTGCGGTGTGCTTGCTGGCGTTGATCGTCGAGTTGCTCAACTCCGCAGTTGAAGCGGCGATCGACCGGATTTCCCTGGACCTGCACCCCTTGTCGAAAAACGCCAAGGACATGGGCAGCGCCGCGCAGTTCGTCGCGCTGACCATGATTACCCTGGTGTGGGCCGTGATCCTGATCTAGGCAATGGTCGGCAGTACAATCTCGTCGCTGCGCTGCACGCCGGCGGTAAAGGAACGGCACAGCTCGAGAAATTCGCGCATGGCCGAGGTCTGGTACTTCTGCTTGTGCCAGATGAAGTAGAACTGCCGGGCCAGGTCCAGGTCCGGGGTTTCCACCGGTACCAGGCTGCCGCGCCGGAAGGCGTCGCGCAGCGCCAGCCGGGAGATGCAGCCAATCCCCAATCCTGATTCCACCGCCCGTTTGATCGCCTCGGTGTGTTCCAGCTCCAGGCGGATATTCAGCGCGCTGCGGTGATGCCGCATGGCCTGGTCAAAGGTCAGGCGCGTACCGGAGCCTTGTTCCCGCAGGATCCACGCCTCATGGGTCAACTCTTCCATGGTTGCCTGGCCGCGCTTGGCCAGATGATGCTGGGGCGCACAGAACACCACCAACTCGTCTTCCACCCAGGTTTGCACCTCGATGTCCGGGTGGCTGCAGTCACCTTCGATTAGACCCAGATCAATTTCGTAGTGCGCCACCTGATGCACGATATGCGCAGTGTTCTGCACATGCAGCTTCACCTGGCTCTCGGGATGCTGCTGCATGAAGCTGCCGATCAGCAGCGTGGCCAGGTAATTGCCGATGGTCAGGGTCGCGCCGACCGCCAGGGAGCCGAAGCCCGACTTGCCGTTGAGCAGGTCCTCGATCTCCTTGGCCTGGTCCAGCAGCGCCACTGCCTGGGGCAATAGCTGATGCCCGAGGGCGTTGAGGCTCAGGCGTTTACCGGCGCGGTCGAATAATTGGCAGCTGGATTGACGCTCCAGCTCGGTAATCGAGGTGCTGGCGGCGGATTGAGATAAGGCCAGAAGGCCAGCAGCGCGCGAGACGCTTTCCTGCTGGGCGACGGCGACGAAGACTTGCAGTTGACGTAGAGTAAATCGCATATCGATATAACCGATAACCCTTATCTTAATAATCCAGTTAACAGATATTGTCGCCGCCATTAGAATGCTGTGCAATTGCGCATCCATCATTTGGCGCAGACCCATTTCCAGGAGTCCCCCGTACATGAGCAACATGAACCACGAGCGTGTCCTCAGTGTTCATCACTGGAACGACACTCTGTTCAGCTTCAAGTGCACCCGCGATCCGGGCCTGCGCTTCGAGAACGGTCAGTTCGTGATGATCGGCCTGCAACAGCCTAATGGCCGCCCGCTCATGCGCGCTTACTCCATTGCCAGCCCGAACTGGGAAGAGCATCTGGAGTTCTTCAGCATCAAGGTGCCCGATGGCCCGCTGACTTCCCAATTGCAGCACTTGAAGGAAGGCGACGAGATCATCATCAGCAAAAAACCGACGGGCACCCTGGTGCTTGACGATTTGAAGCCGGGCAAGCACCTGTACCTGCTCAGCACCGGTACTGGGCTGGCGCCATTCATGAGCGTGATCCAGGACCCGGAAACCTACGAGCGTTTCGAAAAAGTGATCCTGTGCCACGGCGTGCGTTACGTCAACGAAGTCGCCTACCGTGAATTCATCACCGAGCACCTGCCGCAGAACGAGTTCTTCGGCGAGGCCCTGCGTGACAAGTTGATCTACTACCCGACCGTGACCCGCGAGCCGTTCGAAAACGAAGGCCGCCTGACCGACCTGATGCGCAGCGGCAAGCTGTTCAGTGACATCGGCCTGCCGCCGATCAATCCTGAAGACGACCGCGCCATGCTGTGCGGCAGCCCGAGCATGCTGGATGAAACCAGCGAAGTGCTGAACAGCTTCGGTCTGAAGGTTTCCCCGCGTATGCGTGAGCCGGGTGACTACTTGATCGAGCGTGCGTTCGTCGAGAAGTGACCGTGGGTCACTTGTAGGAGCGAGCTTGCTCGCGAAAAACGTTAACGATAATGCGGGTATCCTGGATTAGCGCGGTGTACTTGCGTTCTTCGCGAGCAAGCTCGCTCCTACAGGTGACTGAGTCGCCAAAGAAAAGCCCGCGTTGCCTGTAAAGGCAGCGCGGGCTTTTTTGTTTTCGGGATTTACTTGGCCGCAATCACTTCCAGCACACAAATCATCCCGGCCTCGGGATAGTGCCACCGCACGTCCACATCCCAGAACTGCGCCCCGTATTCCCGCTCTGGCCCCGGCGTTTGGTACGCCGGCCGTGGATCCTGCGCCAGACACTGCTCGATCAACGCCACCAATGGCTCGTCAAGGCGCTGAGCGTGGCCTTGTGCCTGTTGCAGCGCAGTCTTCAGCCACTGCACGGGAATCAGCTGTGGCGCAGCGCTGGCGATGCTGTTGGTCGCGGTGTCAACGATGTCTGCGTACGGCACGTACGGCTTGATATCGAGAATCGGTGTGCCATCCAGCAGGTCGATGCCGGATATCCACAGGCGGCCGTCCTCCACCTTGTCCAGCTTGACCACCGATTGGCCAATGCCATTCGGCCGGTGGGTCGCGCGAGTAGCGAATACGCCCATGGACTTGTTGCCCCCCAGGCGCGGCGGGCGCACTTTCAGGCGGGGCTTGTCCTCCAGTGCCTGGTGGAACAGGAACAGCAGCCACACATGGCTGACCTGTTCCAAACCCTGCACCGCCTCACCCTGGTCGAACGGCGCCACCAGTTCCAGCACGCCTCGGGCGGCGGGCGCCAGTTGTGGCTGGCGCGGGATGGCGAACTTCTCCTTGAAACAGGAGCGGACAAAGCCGATGGGCGAGACGGTGTAGGTCACGGGCTTACGCGAACGCGCAGGGTCAGGCCCTTGAGGAAGTTGCGCAGCAACTGGTCACCGCAGGTGCGGTAGTTGGTGTGGCCGAACTTGCGGAACAGCGCGCTCAGCTCAGGCTTGGACACCGGAAACTCCGAAGCCTTGAGGATCGCGTGCATGTCGTCTTCCTTCAGTTCGAAGGCCACGCGCAGTTTCTTCAGGATGATGTTGTTGGTCACCGGCAGTTCGATTGGCTGCGGTGGACGGGTTTCGTCCTTGCCGCGCTTGAAGATCACCAGGCCATCGAGGAAATGCGCCATGACTTCGTCAGGGCAGAACACGAAGCCTTCTTCCTCGTCTTTCTTGAGGTAGGTCAGCAGGTCGTCCTTGGTGACTTCCATGCCGCCGAGCTTGATGATCTCGACCATCTTGTTGTCGCTGATGTCGAGCATGTAGCGCACGCTGCGTAGTACGTCGTTGTGAATCATGGTGGGCAATCCTGGTCATTCAACTGTGGACACCGCCCAGGCAGGCGGTATCGAGAGATTCGGCGGCGAAAAAAGTCTTAGAACTTTTCTTTGCCGGACAGATAACGCCATTGGCCTACCGGCACTTTGCCGATGGAGACTCCGCCAATGCGGATGCGTCGAATGGCGACGACTTTCAGGCCAACGGCTTCGCAGAACAAGGCAATCACACCCGGTTGCGGGTTTTTCAACGCAAAGCGCAGGCGGTTCTCGTTCTGCCAGCTGGCTTTCACCGCTGGCAATTCCTTACCTTTGTAGGTCAGGCCGTGGTTGAGGCGGTTCAGGCCGTGGGCGACCATGTCGCCGGACACTTCCACCACGTATTCCTGTTCGATCTTGTTCGCGTCAGCGGTCAGCTTGCGCAGGATCTTCCAGTCCTGGGTGAACACCAACAGGCCGCTGGCCTTGGCTTGCAGGTCGCTGCTGGCGGTCAGACGCAGGAAGTGGCCTTTGAGCGGGCGCTTGCTGAAGCGGTGTTCTTCCGACAGGGTCTCGGCGTTGATCGACGCCATGGCCGTCTCGGCATCCACACCGGCAGGCGTGTGGAACAGGATGGTCACCGGCTCCGGCGCAGTGGCCTTGGCCTCTGGGTCAAGCTCGACCGTCTGGGTGGTGACCTTGAACTGCGGCTCGTCGATCACTTCGCCGTCCACCGTGACCCAGCCGCCTTCGATGAACAGCTCAGCCTCCCGACGGGAGCAACCGACCAGTTCGATGAGGCGTTTGGAGAGGCGTAGGGGTTCAGTCATGACAAGGGCCGAAACAAAAGGGGGCGGCTATTGTACCTGTGTGGCGCCGGTTAATCCCGGCTCCATTTCATTTAGCCGCGACGTGCCTGTTGCTGGGCCTGGCGCAAACGCATGTGCAGCAACGGATAAGGCTGGCCCATGCCGTCGTGGTCCGTGCGTCCGATCACCTCAAAGCCTTGCTTGAAGTAAAAACCCAGGGCCTGCGGGTTCTGTTCGTTGACGTCGAGTTGGTCGGCGTTCATGGACTCGATGGCATAGCGCAGCAATTGCCGGCCCAGGCCCTGGCCACGGTGCTCGGGATCGATAAACAGCATCTCGACCTTGCCCGCCGCCACTCCGGCAAACCCGGTGATGCGTTGGCGCGAGTCCTTGGTGCAGATCAGCATTACCGCGTCGAGGTAGCGGGTCAGCACCAGGTTTTTCAGCAACTCGATGTAACTGTCCGGCAGGAAATTATGGGTGGCCCGCACCGACGCCTCCCAGATTCGGGTCAGTTCCTGATAGTCGCTGGATTTGGGTGTATGGATAACCGAATGCTGACGCATGCCCGCTGCCCCTTGCTGATGTTTGGCGCTGATGGGCCAAACGATAGACCTAAAAAAGCCCCGCATCTTGTCCAGAAGCAGGGCTTTTTCAATTCTTTACATCTTATGCGCGCTTTTCAGCCCACAGGTCGTACTCGTCGGCGTCGGTCACGGTGCACCAGACCTTGTCACCCGGCTTCAAGTCGCTGGCATCGTCGATGAACACGTTGCCGTCGATTTCCGGCGCATCGAAGAAGCAACGGCCAACCGCGCCTTGCTCGTCGACTTCGTCGATCAGTACTTCGATCTCACGGCCGATGCGCAGTTGCAGGCGCGCCGAGCTGATGGCCTGCTGGTGCGCCATGAAGCGCTCCCAGCGGTCTTGCTTGACGTCGTCCGGCACGATGGCAGCGTCCAGCAGGTTGGCCGGAGCACCTTCCACCGGCGAGTACTGGAAGCAGCCGACGCGGTCCAGCTGGGCCTCGGTCAGCCAGTCCAGCAGGTACTGGAAGTCTTCTTCGGTTTCGCCGGGGAAGCCGACGATAAAGGTGGAGCGGATGATCAGTTCCGGGCAGATCTCGCGCCAGTTCTTGATGCGCGCCAGGGTCTTGTCTTCGAAAGCCGGGCGTTTCATGGCCTTGAGGATCTTCGGGCTGGCATGCTGGAACGGGATGTCCAGGTACGGCAGGATCTTGCCGGCGGCCATCAGCGGGATCAGCTCGTCAACGTGCGGGTACGGGTAAACGTAGTGCAGGCGCACCCATACACCGAGGCTGCTCAGGGCTTCGCAGAGTTCGGTCATGCGGGTTTTCACCGGCGCGCCGTTCCAGAAACCGGTGCGGTATTTGACGTCGACGCCGTAGGCGCTGGTGTCCTGGGAGATCACCAGCAGCTCTTTCACGCCGGATTTGACCAGGCGCTGGGCCTCGTCCAGCACGTCGCCCACCGGACGGCTTACCAGCTTGCCGCGCATCGACGGGATGATGCAGAAGCTGCAGCTGTGGTTGCAGCCTTCGGAAATCTTCAGGTAGGCATAGTGGCGCGGGGTCAGCTTGATGCCTTGCGGCGGCACCAGGTCGATCAGCGGGTTGTGGTCCTGGCGCGGCGGCACTACCTGGTGCACGGCGTTGACCACTTGCTCGTACTGCTGCGGGCCGGTCACGGCCAGCACGCTCGGGTGCACGTTGCGGATGGCGCCTTCTTCCACGCCCATGCAGCCGGTGACGATCACCTTGCCGTTTTCCTTGATGGCTTCGCCGATCACTTCCAGGGACTCTGCCTTGGCCGAGTCGATGAAGCCGCAGGTGTTGACCACCACCACGTCCGCGTCCTGGTAGGTGGACACGACGTCATAACCTTCCATGCGCAGTTGGGTAAGGATGCGTTCGGAGTCGACCAGAGCCTTTGGGCAACCCAGGGATACAAAGCCGACCTTGGGGTTGGCTTTTGCGATGGTGGTGGACATGTCTAACCTCGGTATTGAATGACGCCGCCCGTCGTGCACGAAAGGTGGCGGATGGGCGTTTGGCACGCCTCTGATCAAAAAGTGCGCAATTCTATCGACGGGCAACGCACTTGACCAGCTTTATGCAGGGAAATACGACGAGTGCTGCGCTATGCTTCGCGCCGTTGCACCTGAGTGAATTTCCTCGGTCAATAAATCGTCTGTAACGAGAAGTAAAACAGCGCATGCTGTGGACAGCATAGGCGCCCGCAGCAGGCGCGCTGTTTATAAAAGACCGCAGGTCAAAGGGCAGGAGTGGTTGATGGGTCAGGCAAGTAGTCAGGCAGCAGGTGCCGAGCAGTCCAACGCAAAGCCGATCGGCATGCTGGTGGCGGCAGTGGGGGTGGTTTACGGCGATATCGGTACCAGCCCGCTCTACACCCTTAAAGAGGTGTTTACCGGCGGCTATGGGGTTCAGGTCAACCATGACGGTGTGCTGGGGATCCTGGCGCTGATCTTCTGGTCGCTGATCTGGGTGGTATCGATCAAATACATGCTGTTCGTGCTGCGTGCCGATAACCAGGGCGAAGGCGGCATCATGGCCTTGACCGCGTTGGCGCGACGGGCGGCAGGTGAGCGCAAGCGATTGCGCAGTTTCCTGGTGGTATGTGGCCTGTGCGGCGCGGCGCTGTTCTACGGCGACAGCATGATCACTCCGGCGATTTCCGTGTTATCGGCGGTGGAAGGTCTGGAGCTGGCGTTCGATGGCCTGGAAAAGTGGGTCGTGCCGATCGCCCTGGTGGTGCTGGTGGCCCTTTTCCTGATCCAGAAGCATGGCACCGATCGCATCGGCAAGTTGTTCGGGCCGGTGATGGTGACCTGGTTCCTGGTGCTGGGCGGCCTCGGCGCCTATGGCATCACCCAGCATCCGGAAGTACTCAACGCCATGAACCCGATGTGGGGCGTGCGTTTCTTTGAGGCTCACCCGGGTATTGGCGTGGCCATCCTTGGCGCGGTGGTACTGGCGTTGACCGGTGCCGAGGCGCTGTACGCCGACATGGGCCACTTCGGCCGTAAGCCCATCGCCCGTGCCTGGTTCATTCTGGTGTTGCCGGCACTGGTGCTCAATTATTTCGGCCAGGGTGCCCTGCTGCTCGGCGATCCTGAAGCCGCGCGCAACCCGTTCTACCTGCTGGCGCCGAGTTGGGCGCTGATCCCGCTGGTGGTGTTGTCCACCCTGGCCACGGTGATCGCGTCCCAGGCGGTGATCTCCGGCGCGTTCTCCCTGACCCGCCAGGCGATCCAGCTGGGTTACATCCCGCGCATGCATATCCAGCACACCTCCAGTGCCGAACAGGGCCAGATCTACATCGGCGCGGTGAACTGGTCGCTGATGGTCGGCGTGATCCTGCTGGTGCTGGGTTTCGAGTCCTCCAACGCACTGGCATCGGCTTACGGTGTGGCGGTGACCGGCACCATGCTGATGACCACCATTCTGGTGTCGGCAGTCATGCTGCTGCTGTGGAAATGGCCACCAATATTTGCAGTGCCGGTCCTGGTTTGCTGCCTGTTGGTGGACGGGCTGTACTTCGCGGCCAACGTGCCGAAGATCGTCCAGGGCGGCGCCTTCCCGGTACTCGCGGGGATTGTGCTGTTCGTGCTGATGACCACATGGAAGCGCGGCAAGCAGCTGCTGGTAGACCGCCTCGACGAAGGTGGTCTGCCGTTGCCGATCTTTATCAGCAGTATCCGCGTGCAGCCGCCTCACCGCGTGCAGGGCACTGCGGTATTCCTCACCGCGCGGCCCGACGCCGTGCCCCATGCGCTGTTGCACAACCTGCTGCATAACCAGGTATTGCACGAGCAAGTGGTGCTGTTGACGGTGGTCTACGAAGACATTCCGCGTGTGCCCGTCTCGCGCCGTTTTGAGGTGGATTCCTACGGCGAAGGCTTCTTCCGCGTGATCCTGCATTTCGGCTTTACCGATGAGCCGGACGTGCCCGAGGCGCTGAAGCTGTGCCATCTGGATGACTTGGACTTCAGCCCGATGCGCACCACCTACTTCCTCAGCCGCGAAACGGTGATCGC
Organism: Pseudomonas sp. SED1; assembly: GCF_034044025.1. Classification (NCBI taxonomy): domain Bacteria; kingdom Pseudomonadati; phylum Pseudomonadota; class Gammaproteobacteria; order Pseudomonadales; family Pseudomonadaceae; genus Pseudomonas; species Pseudomonas sp. SED1. Next base: position 30,885 of record NZ_JAXCIS010000227.1, on the reverse strand, counting down.
CTCCCGCATCAAGGGCATGGCGCGCTGGCGCGAAGGGTTGTTCGCCTTCATGCTCAAGAACGCCAACGGCAACCTGCGCTTCTTCAAGCTGCCGGTTAACCGGGTGATCGAGCTCGGTACCCAGGTAGAAATGTAAGCCCAACAAAAAGCCCCCGGTGCCTTGCGGCAGCGGGGGCTTTTTTGTGGGCGCTTATTCGGCCGGGGTCTTGCCCTGGCGCTTCTCGATGATATCTACCAAACGCTTGGCCAGCGCCGGGTAGTTCTCGTCGAAGTGATGGCCGCCAGGCAGCTTCATAGCCTCACCGACTGCCGTCTTGTCGGTGCAGCCACTCTCGTCGACTTCTTCGGCACCGTAGATGCACACCACCTTGTCGGCTGGCAGCTTGGCCATTTCCGGGCCGGTAGCGGCTTCTTTGCCAGCGTTGCCCAGCCAGCCTTCCACTTCGATCTCGAAGCTGCCGGTGCGGGCGAAGGCCAGCAGGATGATTGCGTCTACACGCTGCTGCTCGCTTTCCGGCAGGCGGTTGTAGATGGCCGGCAACACGTCGGCGCCGAACGAGTAGCCGGTCAGCACGAAGCGCTTGGTGCCCCATTTCTGCCGGTAGTGCTGCATCAGCTCGGCGAGGTCCTTGGCGCTTTGTTCCGGAGACTTGTGCTGCCAGTAGTAGCGTAGGGTATCGATGCCGACCACCGGGTAGCCGATCTTGGCCATTTCACCGGCCACGTCGCGGTCCAGGTCACGCCAGCCGCCGTCACCGGAGAGGAACAGGGTGACGGTGTCCTTGGCCTGGCCAGCCGGCACTTCGACCACCGGAATCGCCAGGCCGCCGTTGTCCGAGCCCACCAGTTGCTTGCGCAGCTCGTTGTTCAGCACTTGCGGATAGTGAACGTCATAGTCGCTGATGCTGGTGGTGGCGCGCGGCGTGTCGCGTACGAAACTGGCGGCATCATCGTCAGGGTTATCGTTCCAGGCCACCAGCCAATTGCCGTGGGCCGAGGTTTTCGGCAGCGGGTCGTTGCATCCAGGTTGTGCCAGCGCGAAGCCGACGGAAATGGCATTCGCCTTGTCGTCGTTCTGCGCGGCCAGCCAGCGCCAGGCCAGGGCTGCGCCAGGGCCGATGCCGCTGACCAGGGTTGCCGGGCCGGCAAGCTGGCCCAGGGCGGTTTGCAGGGCTTGTTCCTGCAACTTGCAGTCGTCCTTGGGCAGGATCACCTGGACGATCTGCGCTGCGCCGCCCTGGCTGAGGGCGATCAGTTGGCTGTCGGTCAGGGTTTCATCGGCCAGCACGGCCACGGCTACACGTGCCTTGGGCGCGGTGCCCGGGGTTACGCGGGTCAGGACCGTGCCGTCCGCCTGTGGCAGTTGTTCCAGAGTCGGTTGCGGTGCAGGGCGGTTCCAGTACCAGTAGCCGCCACCAACGATCAGTGCCAGTACCACCAAAAATGCCAATACATACCGCCAGGAGCGTCGAATCATCAGCGTTTCACCAATCCAGTCAAGCCGCCCGCAATCAGGGCGGCGGTGTCGGCCAGTGCCACCAGCGGATCAAGTCCTGCGGGCACGGCCATATAACGGGGTTCCCAGTCAGGCTGGAACTTGTCTTTGAAGCGGCGCAAGCCTTGGAAGTTATACAGTTGCTCGCCACGGCGGAACACCATCGAGCCCAGGCGTTGGGTCAGCGGGGCGCCACGTCGTGGTTGCAGGCCCGACAACGGCACCATGCCGAGGCTGAAGCGGGCGTAGCCATGGTTCTTATAATGTTGAATCAGGCCGACCATCATGAATTCCATGGTCAGCTTCGGCGCGTCCGGGTGCGCACGCATCAGGTCGAGACTGGCCAGGTCATGGCTGTAGGTCTCAAGCAGGTTCGCAAACGCTACCGGGCGCCCTTCGAAGCGAATGATCGCAATCCGAAAGTGCTTGAGGTAGTCGTCGCTGAATCGTCCGAGGGAAAAGCCTTTTTCCCGCACGTTCTTGCCGGTCAGCCACGCGTCGGAGATGACTTTCAGCTCCTCCATCGGTGCCTGGCCGGGTTCGTGGATCTCCAGGGACAGGCCATCTCGGGTCCCGCGGTTCCAGGTGTAGCGCAGGTCCTTCATCTCTTTGCCCTTGGCTTCCAGGTCAAAGCGTTTCAGGTCGACCCGGGCTTCTTCACCCAGCTTGATCGCGGTCAGGCCGATGTCCATGTAGTACGGCAGGTTCTCTGCCCGCACCTGGTAGAACACCGGGCGCGCATGGTGAATGTCGCACAGGTCACGGAACTGCCAGATCATCTCGGCCCGTTGCAGGGTCGGGCCGATCGGGTCATACAGGGCCACCAGGCTGCGGCCGCGACGCGCGTACATCAGGAACGCTTCGTCGTTGGGGTGAAACAGCAGGGCCTTGTCGCCGGTCAGCGCCAGGCCGCCGTCGGGTTGCGCCGAGTTCATCAGGATCTTGGTAGCGCGCTCCAGCTCTTCGGGTGTCGGCAGGTGGATGATCGGGCGCGCGGTACGCAGCAGCCAGGTCAGCGAGACCACCACCAGCACCACGGCAGCGCCCAGCAGCGAGCGCAAGCCACGCGGGGCGTTGGCGTCGAGGGTGAACTGCCACCACAGTTGATGGCTGTAGGGCACGTCCTGGTAGGCGAACAACAGCAGCCAGATCGACGCACCGAGCACGCACACGCTGGCAACAAGATACAGCGGCGAGAAGGGCAGTTCGGTCAGGCGGCTGGCGCGATAGAACGAACGCCGAAAGATCGCCAGCAGCACCGCCGTCATGGTCATCAGGCTGGCTTCTTCCCAGTCGAAACCCTTGAGCAAGGAGAGCAGGGCGCCCGTCAGCAGCAGCACCATGGTCAGCATCCACGCGGCCGACAACCGGCGACGCAGGCCCTGGGCCAAGAGCAGGCAAAGCACGCCGATCAGGCTGGCACCAAAGTGCGAAGCGTCAATCAGGCGATGAGGAATCAGGAAGCCGATGTTTTCCAGGCGTGAGTCGATTTCCGGGGTTGCGCCGGAAAACAGCAGGACCACGCCTGACAAAAAAACCAGTACGGCCAGGATCGGTGCAGCGAGGCCCGAGGCCGCCCGCAGGCTTTGCTGTGTATGGAACAGGCGCTGGGCTTCATTGACCAGCAGGAATACACAGGCGATCAACAGTGGCAGCACCACATAGATCATCCGGTACAGCAGCAATGCGGCGGCCAGTGGCGCGGCGCCGAGCTTGTCGGCAAAGGCGGCCAGCAGGATCGCTTCGAACACCCCGACGCCGCCCGGTACATGGCTGAGCACGCCGGCGGCCAGGGCCAGCAGGTACACGAGCAGGAACGGGCCAAAGGGTGGTGCTTCCGGCAGCAGCATATACAGCACGGTGGCGGCAGCGGCGACGTCGAGGGCGGTGATGATCAGTTGCAGAAAGGTCAGGCGACGGCCCGGCAGGCGCAAGGTGCGGCGCCCGGCCTTGACCAGCAGGTTGTCCGGGTAAGGTTGTTCCGGCAGCCGGCGACGATAGATGCCGATGCACAGTGCTGCCGTCAACAACAATACGGCGCCAGCGACACCACCCAGCAGGCTCGCGGGTAAATGCAGCGCGCTGGACGCGGCGGGCAGGTTGCTCAGGGTGGCCAGGGCAGCCAGTGGCGGCAGGGCGCAACCCAGGGCCAGGCTGGCAAACACGGTCATGCGGGCCACTTCGGAGGCACCGATGCCATACCGTGCATATAAACGGTAGCGTACCGAACCGCCCGAGAGCATCGACAGACCAATCGCATTGCCAATGGCGAAAGCGGTAAAGCCGCCGTAGGCCAAGGTCTTGGCAGGCAGCTTCACGCCGCCATAGCGGGCGCCGGAAAATTCATAGCCCAACAGAATGATAAAGCCGGCGACAGCGGCACCGAATGCGCCCAGCAGGGCGGGCTTCGGCACTTCCAGGATCGAATCGTGGAGCGCGTACAGGTCCAGCTCAAGCAGCAGGTGGCGACAGGCGATAAGGGCGATTGCGAACAGCAACAAAGTGACGGCCAGTCCGATGGGCTGGCGGTATTTGCTCAACAGATCCAGCCAGCGCAAACGGGTGGGAGTGATCGGTTGTGTCGCTGTGACAGTGTCTTGTGGTTCAGACGAGTTGGCGCGCATCAATCACCTCGTGGATTGTGCGCGACAGGATGGAGGTATCCAGCCAAGTTACCAATCCCTATGGACAAAATAATTACAAATATTAACGCGTATCGCGAAGTGCAGCGACAGCGCCCATTGGTCGTAGAAGGACAGTGCTTGAAGACTTAGCATAGCTTGCAATGAGATGGACTCTACAAACCGTGTACGGTTTCATGAAAGATGCCATGCCATTGTTTCAAAAGGACTTTTTCGTCAGATACAAAAAAGGCCACTCTTTCGAGCAGCCTTTTTTGATGTTTGGTTGCGGGAGCCGGATTTGAACCGACGACCTTCGGGTTATGAGCCCGACGAGCTACCAGACTGCTCCATCCCGCGTCTGTGTGGCGGCATTCTACAGAGCAACGGCAGGGTGTCAACCGTTAATCGAACGATGGGTCAAATAAGTGCAAATTAGCGTCGGATTGTCACGCGCGTGCGGTAAGTGCGCGATTGGGAAAGGATTTTTGTCAGACAATCGAAAAGAGGGGCTAAAACAGACAGGCACAAAAAAGGCCACTCTTTCGAGTAGCCTTTTTTGATGTTTGGTTGCGGGAGCCGGATTTGAACCGACGACCTTCGGGTTATGAGCCCGACGAGCTACCAGACTGCTCCATCCCGCGTCTGTGTGTCGGCATTCTACAGAGGAACGCGAGTGTGTCAACCGCTGATTCAAAGAAAAGCGCTTGTGGTTCAATCGGTTAGCTCTCCAAGGTGGCCCCTTGATAGGCCGCGGGGCCAGTCTGGCCGAGGCTTTCAGCTCTATTGGGGGGTGTGTTTCGATTGAGAAAATGAATTCATCTACGAATTTTCCTACCGCTTAGGCGGAAGATTCAAACTACTGGTGCTATATACAGGTGTGAATGAGATACTGCCCGCCTGTTCGTTTTCTGCCCAGAATCACTGCCTTATATATGACGCAGCGCAAAATCATCCACGTCGACTGTGATTGCTTCTACGCCGCCATCGAGATGCGCGACGACCCGACTCTGGCGCAAAAGCCCCTGGCGGTTGGCGGCTCGGCAGACCGTCGCGGTGTGATCGCCACCTGCAACTATGAGGCGCGGGCTTATGGTGTGCGTTCGGCCATGTCGTCCCGGCACGCGTTGAAGCTGTGTCCGGACCTGACCATCGTCAAGCCGCGCATGGACGCTTATAAAGAAGCGTCCAAGGAAATCCAGACGATCTTTCGCGACTACACCGACCTGATCGAACCGTTATCCCTGGACGAAGCCTACCTCGACGTCTCCGACAGCCCGCATTTCGGCGGCAGCGCCACGCGCATCGCCCAGGACATTCGCCGGCGGGTCTCCAATCAATTGCACATCACCGTTTCTGCAGGCGTGGCGCCGAACAAGTTTCTCGCCAAGATCGCCAGCGACTGGAAAAAACCCAACGGACTGTTTGTGATCACCCCCGATCAGGTCGAAGACTTTGTCTCGGCGCTGCCGGTGAAAAAGCTCCACGGCGTGGGCAAGGTAACGGCCGACAAGCTGACGCGGCTGGGGATCGAAGACTGCCTGCAACTGCGAGAGTGGAACAAGCTGGCGCTGGTGCGTGAATTTGGCAGCTTCGGCGAGCGGCTTTGGAGCCTGGCCCGTGGGATCGATGACCGTGTGGTGCAGAACGATAGTCGCCGGCAATCCATCAGCGTGGAAAACACCTACGACGTCGACCTGCCGGACTTGCCCAGTTGCCTGGAAAAACTGCCGGAGCTGATGGACACCCTGGCCGGACGCATGGCGCGCATCGACAGCAGCTATCGGGCGGGCAAGCCGTTCGTCAAAGTGAAGTTTCACGACTTTACCCAAACCACCCTGGAGCAGGCCGGGGCAGGGCGGGATCTGGAGAGTTACCGGCAGTTGCTGACCCAGGCTTTCAATCGTGGCGGCAAGCCGGTGCGATTGTTGGGAATAGGTGTGCGTTTGCTGGACTTGAGCAGCGGCAACGAGCAGCTCCAGTTTCCCTGGTAGAAACCGGAAACCAAATGTGGGAGCGGGCTTGCTCGCGAATACGGCGTGTCAGCCAGCATATGCATCAACTGACACACCGTATTCGCGAGCAAGCCCGCTCCCACATTTAATGGCTTCAGCGTGCGCCGGGATCCGCCACCAGCCGACCCGCATCCTTGGTCAATGCCTGCAAGAATTCCTGCTGCAACTCCGGATCGTTGCGGGTCAGTTCAATCAGGCTTTGTTCCAGTTCGCTGGCCTCTTCTTCCAGGCCCAACTCCGACAGGCGCTTGACCCGGTGCACCCACTCGTTGACTTCATCGTCTTCGAGGTCGTCGTAGATCAACCCGTGAGCTTCGAGCAATTTGCTGCGCAGGGTGCTGCTGACGGCCAGGGATGAGTCCGAGTGCACGTCATCCTGGGCATCTTCAACGCTGATCTTCAGGATGCTGATGCGGTTCAGGTCCTGCTCGGCAAACGGGCTGTCCAGCAGGTTCAGGCGCAGCACGCCGTTACGGTCGGTGGTCAGTTCATGGGTTTGCTTGCCAGCCGTCACCTGTACCGGGCGCTCGCTCCAGGGCAGGCTCGAATACTCCACACGCTTGTCGCGCTGGACTTCATCGATGCCCGCCAGGTTCTGTTGCGCCCGACCATGGGATTGCACGTTCATGAACGGGTTGATCCCGTCCACGCCGTAGCTGAGCCAGTCACGGGTCACGCTGGCAGGCAAGTTGCCCAGGGCAAAGATATTCGCCACGTTGGCGCCGACGCCCGCCACGAGCGCGACCGCGCCGAGGGGCATCTCATAGAGTTTGCGCCAAGGCTGGTAGGGCGTGTAGCGGTCGTAACGACGGGTGACTTCGAATTCGGTGACCTCAAAGGTCTTTTGCTCGTGAATGCGCACCCGGCGTTGCGGCAGCTCCAGCACCTTGGGTTCGCCCACGTCGATCTGCAGGCTGTGATCGAGCAATTTGCGCTCGATACGTTCCTCGTGCTCGCTGCGTTGCGACATTTGGTTGGCGCAGCCGCTGACCAGCAGGGCGCCACATAACGTGGCGCCCCCCAGGGCTATGGTGTTTCGCTTGAACATGACGACTCTTGATCTGGTTTTCAGCGACGAATACGCGCCTGAAGGAAAGACAGCACGTCAGCCACCGGCAACGGTTGGGCTTCGGCTTCGGTCCGGCTCTTGTATTCCAGATTGCCATCGGCCAGGCCGCGGTCACTGACCACGATCCGGTGCGGGATGCCAATCAGTTCCATGTCGGCGAACTTGATGCCCGGGCTGGTTTTCTTGTCCCGATCATCCAGCAGCACTTCAAAACCGGCCGCCGTCAGTTCGGCGTACAGCTTGTCGGTGGCTTCGCGTACTTGCTCGGTTTCGTAGCGCAGCGGTACCAGGGCAACCTGGAATGGCGCCAGGGCGTCGCTCCAGATGATGCCTTTCTCGTCGTTGTTCTGCTCGATGGCAGCCGCAACCACGCGGGAAACACCAATGCCGTAGCAGCCCATTTCCAGGGTGATCGGCTTGCCGTTCTCGCCCAGCACTTCGCACTTCATCGCCTTGCTGTACTTGTTGCCCAGCTGGAAGATGTGCCCGACTTCGATGCCGCGCTTGATTTCCAGGGTGCCCTTGCCGTCCGGGCTCGGGTCGCCGGCAACCACGTTGCGCAGGTCGGCCACGGTCGGAACCGGCAGGTCACGTTCCCAGTTCACGCCGAAGTAGTGCTTGTCATCGATGTTCGCACCGATGCCGAAGTCGCTCATCAGCTCAACCGAACGGTCGATGATGATCGGCAGTGGCAGGTTCAGCGGGCCCAGGGAGCCAGCGCCGGCGCCAATCGCGTCACGCAGTTCTGAGTCGGTGGCCATGACCAGCGGGTTGGCAACGCCTGGCTGCTGGGCGGCCTTGATTTCGTTGAGCTCGTGGTCGCCGCGGATCACCAGGGCGATCAGCTTGCCTTCTTCCTCGGCGCGCACGATCAGGGTCTTGATGGTCTTTTCAATCGGCAGATTGAATTTCTCCACCAGGGCTGCGATGGTCTTGGTCTCAGGCGTGTCCACCAGGCGCAGCTCTTCGCTTGGCGCAGGGCGGGAGGTTTCCCGTGGCACGGCTTCGGCTTTCTCGATGTTCGCCGCGTAGTCGGAACCGTTGCTGAACACGATGTCGTCTTCACCGGACTCGGCCAGCACGTGGAATTCGTGGGAACCGGCACCGCCGATGGAGCCGTTGTCCGCTTCAACCGGGCGGAATTTCAGGCCCAGGCGGGTGAACACGTTGCAGTAAGCGGTGTGCATGCGGTCGTAGGTGACCTGCAGGGACGCTTGGTCCGGGTGGAACGAATAGGCGTCCTTCATGATGAATTCGCGGCCACGCATCAAACCGAAGCGTGGGCGGATTTCGTCACGGAATTTGGTCTGGATCTGATACAGGTTGAGGGGCAGCTGTTTATAGCTGCTCAACTCGTTGCGCATCAGGTCGGTGATCACTTCTTCGTGGGTCGGGCCGGCGCAGAAGTCGCGGCCATGACGGTCCTTGAAGCGCAGCAATTCAGGGCCGTACTCTTCCCAGCGCCCGGATTCCTGCCACAGCTCAGCCGGTTGGGTGCTCGGCATCAACACTTCCAGAGAGCCGGCAGCGTTCATTTCTTCACGAACGATGGCTTCGACCTTGCGCATCACCTTCAAGCCCATGGGCAGCCAGGTGTACAGGCCCGAGGCCAGTTTGCGGATCATGCCGGCGCGCAGCATCAGCTGGTGGCTGATCACGACCGCGTCGGAAGGCGTTTCTTTCTGTGTGGCGAGCAAATATTGACTGGTGCGCATGGTAGGCCGTTGTCGGTTGCTTGGACTTGAAATGACGTTGGATTGTACGGGCGCTTGCCGCCGACGTACAGGCATCAGGATGCAGAGCTGTCTGTAGGAGCGAGCTTGCTCGCGAAGATCGTCAACGATTACACGGGAAACCGGGATAAACGCGGTGCCTGTGAGTTCTTCGCGAGCAAGCTCGCTCCTACAAGGGGGAGGTGTCCTCGGGAGGATTCAACCGAATCCGCCGGCTTTCCTGGAACCAGTGCAAGGCAATCAGGAGCAGCGTCGGCACACCCAGCAGGCAGGTGATCAGGAAGAAGTTGTGGTAACCGAACTTCTCGACCATCACCCCCGAATACCCGCCGATCAAACGTGGCAGCAGCAACATGATCGAGCTGAGCAACGCGTATTGGGTGGCGGAGAACTTCAGGTTGGTCAGGCTCGACAGGTACGCAACAAACGCCGAGGTCGCCATGCCGGAACTGAAGTTATCCAGGGAGATGGTGAAAATCAGCATCTGCAGGTCCGGGCCCATGTCGGCGAGCATCACGAACAGCAGGTTAGTGCCGGCCGATGCAATGCCACCGATAAACAGGATCGGCAGGATCCCGAAACGCACGATCAGCAGGCCGCCCATGCCGGCACCCAGAAGGGTCATGATCAGGCCGAAGACCTTACTGACGCCGGCGATCTGGTCCTTGGTGAAACCCTGGTCGATATAGAACACGTTGGCCATGACACCCATTACCGTGTCCGACATGCGATAGGTGGCAATCAGCCCCAATAGCAGCAGGGCCTGCCAGCGGTAGCGCAGGATAAAGTCGTTGACCGGTGTGAGCACCGGCGCCAGGCCCCGGCGGCCCATGGTCGACAGGCACAGGGTGGTGAGGATGATATAGAGGATGGCCCGCAGGAACGCGCGGTCTTCCAGCAGCAGATCCAGCAGGCTCACGCCCTGGAACAGCACGCTGGCGAAGTCAGTGTTGTACAGCTGAGTAAACATCGCCGGCACCGAGACCAGCAGCACAATCAACACGAACACCGAGACTAACTGGTGAGCAAAGCTGTAGCGCCCGGCCTGCAGTTGGGTGCGCAGTGGCACATTGGGCTCGCGCATCAGCAGCGTGGTCAGCAGCGCGGGCACCATCAGCACACCAAACAGCACGTAGGTGCCGGTCCATGCCGAGTGCTTGTAATTGAAGCCGGTGGAGCCAAAGCCTTCAGCGAAAAACAGTGCGCCGGCCGTCGCCAGCAGGGCCGCAATTCGATAGCCGGACATATAGCTGGCGGCCAGCGCAGCCTGGCGGCTGTCGTCGGCGATTTCCAGGCGGTAGGCGTCTACGGCGATGTCTTGAGTGGCGGAAGCGAAGGCGACGATTACCGCGATAGCGATCAGCCAAGACAGGTGCTTTTGCGGATCGCAAAAGCCCATGCCGATCAATCCAAGGATAACCAGCGTCTGGGACAAGACTAACCAGGATCGACGACGTCCGAGCTTGCCGAGCAGCGGCAGGCGCCATTGGTCAAGCAAGGGCGACCAGACCCACTTGAAGGCATAGGCCAGGCCGATCAAGCTCGCGTAACCGATGGTTTCGCGGGCCACACCGGCCTCACGCAACCACACCGAGAGCGTCGAGAACACCAACATGTAAGGCATGCCGGCAGCAAAGCCGAGCAACAGCAGCACTAACGTCGAGGGGCTGGCATAGGCGGCGAGCGCGGCGCGCCAGGTTTTACGGGGCATGGGCTGGAGTCTGCCTCAGAATTACGCAAATAAAGCGCGCACTCTAACCGCTGTGCTCTACCGGGCGCCAGCCATGACGCTGAATATCAACACGATTGTTCACGATGCTGACGCCTTCGCCGCGCAAACGCGCACGTTGCTCGTCACCTGAGGCACTGCCCACCGGCAGACTTATCCGACCACCGGCACCCAACACCCGGTGCCAGGGCAATTTGGTGTCCTCGGGCAGTTGGCTCAGGGTGCGACCCACCCAACGTGCGGCGCGACCCAAACCGGCGAGCTGCGCCAGCTCCCCGTAGCTGATTACGCAGCCTTCAGGCACCTGGGCGAGGGTCAGGTACAGCCCGGTGCGACGCATTTCAGCGGGGCTTTGCGGAGCGTCGGTCGTTTCGTTCACGGTGGCATATCCGATGAAAATATCCGTCTATTTGTAAGAAATGTCTGCAAAATGGGCGGCTGAGAACGGAACTCGATACAAATACCCGAGTCAGTCCTTGCTAAGAAGTTATCCACCCCGATAATGCCCGTTTTTTCGTCAAACTCGAGCCCCATATCCGCTTATGTTGTCCAGAACCCTGCTGTGCCTCGCTGTATTCAGCGCCTCCACGCCTCTGCTCGCCGATACCGTCTGGTTAAAGAACGGTGACCGTCTGACCGGCAAGATCAAGGTTTTCGACGGCGGCAAGCTGCTGATCCAGACTGACTATGCCGGTGCCATCCCGGTGGACTGGAAGCAGGTCAAAACCCTTGAAAGTGATCAGGAACTGCTGGTCAAGCAGGATGCCTACACCGGCGAGAAGGCTAAATCACTGCAGGCGGCCGATGACGGCAAAGTCATCCTGGCCAACGGTGAGGCGCCCAAGACCGTCGAACTGGCCAGCATCCAGCAGATCATCAAGCCCAAGCCCGTGATCGAAGACCTGGTGTGGAAGGGCAATGTCGACATGGCGCTGGACTACAAGCGCGCGGAAAAAGACACCAACGACTACGACATCGACTTCAAGACCACAGCTCGTCATGGCCAGTGGCGTCATACCGGCCAGGGCGAATACAACCGCGAATTCCAGGACGACGTGACCACCACCGACAACTGGGCGCTGGAATACGACCTGGACCGGTTTATCACCGAACACTGGTTCTGGCAGGGCCGTTTGACCTACAAGCGCGACAAGGTTGAAGACCTGTCACGCCAGCGCACCGTGGGTACGGGTCCGGGCTACCAATTCTGGGACGACGAACTGGGCGCGTTCTCCCTCGGTTCGCTGGTCAACCGCACCGACTATGAATACCAGGACGGCGGCAAAGACAACTTCTACTCGCTGGCAATGAAGTGGAACTACAACCGCTACCTGGTGGGCAAAACCGTCGAATTCTTCACCAATGGCGAGCTGGGCAAGCCGCTGGCCGGGCCGTCCGACTACTCCCTGGATGCGGAAATGGGCTTGCGCTACAAAGTCACCGAGTGGGCTTCCCTCAACCTCAAGGCCGAGCGCGACGTGATCAGTGGCGACTCGGAAAGCGCGTTGAGCAAGACCCGCTATACCGCAGGGTTCGGCGTCGCCTGGTAAGGAGCCGCCTGGTAACGAGTCGCCTGGTAATTAAAGGCGTAACCCGCCGTCCATTTCCAGGATTCGCCCGGTGTAGTAGTCGTTTTCGAAGATGTACGCCGCTGAATGGGCAATCTCCTCAGGCCGCCCCATGCGCTTGAGGGGAATGCCCGACGTCATCCTCTCCAGTGCCTCGGGCTTCATGCCCAGGGACATCTGCGTCTCGATAAACCCCGGCGCAATGCCCGCGACGCGGATGCCATAGCGCGCCAGCTCCTTGGCCCAGGTCACGGTGGCGGCCGCGACACCGGCCTTGGCGGCCGAGTAGTTGGTCTGGCCGACGTTGCCGGCGCGGGAGATCGACGAGATATTGATGATGGTGCCCTGGTTCTTCAACTCCACCATTTTTGCCGCCACTTCGCGGGTGCACAGGAACACGCCGGTGAGGTTCACGTCGATCACCGCCTGCCACTGGGCCAGGCTCATCTTGGTCATCTCGCCATCCTTGACCTTGAGCAGCAAGCCGTCGCGCAAAATCCCCGCGTTGTTGATCAAACCGTTGATCGCGCCGAAGTCTTCGGCGATCTGTGCCACCGTCTGGCACACCTGCTCTTCATTCGCCACGTTGCATAGATAGGCCCGGGCCGTTACGCCGTGTGCCTGGCAGGCTTCCACCGCCTGGTCGAGTTTTTCCTGATTGAGGTCCACCAGCGCCAGGTGCGCGCCCTTGGCTGCGAAATACTCCGCCATGGAACGGCCCAAACCCTGGCAACCGCCGGTGATAATGATTACTTTGTCGTTGAGATGCATTCGCAAGTCCTGTGGGCAGAATTAATCGGCTATCCAAGTTTGTTTTTTGACGGAATTTATCAAAGGAGTCATAAGTTGAGCGCGCACGTTGCCAAGAATGCCCGAGAACTACTGCTCAAGGAATACCGTGGGGCACTTGCCACCTTGTCCAAGGCCATGCCCGGCTTTCCGTTCGGCTCAGTGGTGCCGTACTGCCTGGATGCCGAGGGCCGGCCGCTGATCCTGATCAGCCGTATCGCCCAGCACACCCATAACCTGCAGAAAGACCCCAAGTGCTCGCTGCTGGTGGGTGAGCGTGAGGCGGACGACGTGCAAGCGGTAGGGCGCCTGACCTACCTGGCCGAGGCCGAAAAGCTCGAAGACAGCGCCGCGATTGAAGCCGCAGCCGAGCGTTATTACCGCTACTTCCCGGATTCTGCCAACTACCACAAGGCCCATGATTTTGACTTCTGGGTACTTAAGCCGGTGCGCCACCGTTATATCGGCGGGTTCGGCGCGATTCACTGGGTCGACCAACTGACCCTGGCCAACCCGTTCGTTGGCAAGGCCGAGTTGAGCATGATCGAGCACATGAACAGCGACCACACCAAGGCCATTGCCCACTACGTCGAACTGGCCGGCTTGCCGACCACCGAGCCTGCACAATTGGCCGGTATCGACAGCGAAGGCATGCACCTGCGCATTGGCCAGGCACTCTACTGGCTGCCCTTTGCCGAGCCTTGCAATACGCCGACACAAGTACGCGAAGCCTTGGTTTTCTTGGCTCACGCTGAGGTCTGGCCGAAAAAAGCAGCCGCCGAAGCTTGAATTCACGAAACGGCGACGTCATCTAAGGTGAAGTAGCAAGGCATTCTTGCGTTGAGGAACCATTTGATGCGCCCTTTTTTGTTGCTCTTTTTGTTGTTCCCCGTGTTGGAGCTGTTCGTATTCGTACAAGTCAGTGGGGCAATCGGGTTTTTCCCGGCGCTGCTGCTGATCATTCTCGGCTCGATGCTCGGCGTTCTGGTGCTGCGCGTCGCCGGCCTGGCCACGGCGCTGCGTGCCCGTGAAAGCCTGAATCGCGGCGAACTGCCGGCCCAGACCATGCTCGAAGGCTTGATGATGGCATTGGCCGGTGGCCTGTTGATCCTGCCGGGCTTCATCAGCGATGTGGTTGGCCTGGTGATGTTACTGCCATTCACTCGCAAGCTGCTGGCGGGCAAGATGCGCCAGCGTGCCGAAGAGGCTGCGATCCGCCAGCGCGCCTTCGCCGACGACCTGCAACCCCGTGGTGGCCCGGCCCCGCGCCAGCCCCTGGGGCGTGAAGGTGACGTGATCGAAGGTGAGTTCGAACACCGCGACCCCAAGTAATCCCGTCACTGGCACGGCACCCGCGGGTGCCGCGCGGCTTTTGAACACGCCCCCGACACAAAAATTTTCATCTCTGCACCTTGTAATAAGCTTATGCGCCCTTATGTAACGGTCACCGCAAGGTTTCTGGTGGCGACACCAGACAGACTTCCGCGTTTCGCACCGCGAACCGCGACCGGCGCCGCCGGAATTTAACTAGCCGGAATTGACACCGGCCGATGAAAAACACAATTAGGAGAGATCGACAATGAGCAAGCTTCGTCCTCTGCATGACCGCGTCGTCATCCGTCGCAGTGAAGAAGAAAAGAAAACCGCTGGCGGTATCGTGCTGCCAGGTTCGGCTGCTGAAAAAGCCAACCACGGTGTGATTCTCGCTGCTGGCCCAGGCAAGACCCTGGAAAACGGTGAAGTACGTGCGCTGGCTGTGAAAGTGGGTGACAAGGTTGTTTTCGGCCCTTACTCCGGCAGCAACACTGTGAAAATCGACGGCGAAGACCTGCTGGTAATGGCTGAGAACGAGATTCTCGCTGTTCTGGAAGGCTGATTTCCCCGTTCATCTTCCCGTTACTACAAAGTATTTAAGGAATATCGATCATGGCTGCTAAAGAAGTTAAATTCGGCGATTCCGCCCGTAAGAAAATGCTCGCCGGTGTGAACGTCCTGGCTGACGCAGTAAAAGCGACCCTGGGCCCTAAAGGCCGTAACGTGATCATCGAGAAGAGCTTCGGCGCTCCGACCATCACCAAGGACGGCGTTTCCGTCGCCAAAGAAATCGAGCTGAAAGATCGCTTCGAAAACATGGGCGCGCAGCTGGTCAAAGACGTTGCCTCCCGTGCCAACGATGACGCAGGCGACGGCACCACCACCGCTACCGTTCTGGCTCAGTCGATCGTCAACGAAGGCCTGAAAGCCGTCGCTGCCGGCATGAACCCGATGGACCTGAAACGCGGCATCGACAAGGCGACCATCGCCATTGTCAAAGAGCTGAAGTCCCTGTCCAAGCCATGCGCTGACACCAAGGCAATCGCTCAGGTCGGCACCATCTCGGCCAACTCCGACAGCTCCATCGGCGACATCATTGCCGAAGCCATGGAAAAAGTCGGTAAAGAAGGCGTGATCACCGTTGAAGAAGGCTCGGGCCTGGAGAACGAACTGTCGGTTGTTGAAGGCATGCAGTTCGACCGTGGCTACCTGTCCCCGTACTTCGTCAACAAGCCAGACACCATGACCGCCGAGCTCGACGGCCCGCTGATCCTGCTGGTTGACAAAAAGATCTCCAACATCCGTGAACTGCTGCCAGTTCTGGAAGCTGTTGCCAAGGCCGGCCGCCCACTGCTGATCGTTTCCGAAGACGTTGAAGGCGAAGCCCTGGCGACTCTGGTTGTGAACAACATGCGCGGTATCGTGAAAGTGGTTGCTGTAAAAGCACCTGGTTTCGGCGATCGTCGCAAGGCCATGCTGCAGGACATCGCTGTTCTGACTGGCGGTACCGTTATCTCCGAAGAGATCGGCCTGAGCCTGGAAAGCGCTACCCTGGAACACCTGGGTAATGCCAAGCGCGTCACCGTGACCAAGGAAAACACCACCGTGATCGACGGTGCTGGTGTTGAAGCTGACATCCAGGCACGTGTTACCCAGATCCGCGCTCAAGTGGCTGATACCACTTCCGACTACGACCGTGAAAAACTGCAAGAGCGTCTGGCCAAGCTGTCCGGCGGCGTTGCAGTGATCAAGGTTGGCGCTGGTTCCGAAGTTGAAATGAAAGAGAAGAAAGCCCGCGTTGAAGACGCCCTGCACGCTACCCGTGCAGCCGTTGAAGAAGGCGTGGTACCTGGCGGTGGCGTGGCACTGGTTCGCGCTCTGCAGGCTATCTCGGAGCTGAAAGGCGACAACGCTGACCAAGACGTCGGTATCGCTCTGCTGCGTCGTGCTGTTGAAGCACCTCTGCGCCAGATCGTTGCCAACTCCGGCGACGAGCCAAGCGTAGTTGTCGACAAGGTCAAGCAGGGTTCGGGTAACTTCGGTTACAACGCTGCTACCGGCGAATACGGCGACATGATCGAAATGGGCATCCTGGACCCAGCTAAAGTGACTCGTTCGGCTCTGCAAGCGGCTTCGTCGATTGCCAGCCTGATGATCACCACTGAAGCAATGATCGCCGAGATCAAAGATGACGCTCCAGCTGGCGGCGGTATGCCAGACATGGGCGGTATGGGCGGCATGGGCGGCATGATGTAAGCCAGCCTTACCCCGATACTGAAAAACCCCGCCTGCAGCGATGCAGGCGGGGTTTTTTTTGATCGTTCCCACGCTCCGCGTGGGAATGCCTCCAGGGCCGCTCCGCGTCTCGCGTTAGCTGACGCCACGACGCCCGAGGAGTTTCTTGAACATGAAGCCGCGAGCCAGCATCAACTGCGAGGCAGGCGACAAAGATGCCACGGGTCCCGGTGCCGCAGCGCCGGATGACGGATGGACAGGCACGTGCGCGGTTTTGTTGACGGGCGCAGGTCGGGGCCGCTCCCAATGGCCGGACATGACGACCATGCCCAACAGTTTTAGGGTGTTGCCGTAGTAGTCATGATCCCGGATGGACTGGCGTTGCAGGTTGTCCCAAATGTTATTGAGCCACAGCTGATTGTCGGGGCTGATCATTGCGCTGACTCCGAGCGCCGCCACAAAGGCCGGCTCATTCTGCGCTTCCTCGATTGAACTGCCGTCGATCCGGTAACCACTGTTGAAGTTGCCTGGCTCATCGCGGGTGGTGGCGCGTGCCCAGCGGTTGAAGGTAGTCAAGGTGTACAGCGCGCGAGGGTCACCGTACATCAGGTAATCCAGGCCGATGCGCCACGGGTAACGGGCGGCATTCCACGAGTAGCCGCCGTCGTATTGACCTTCCACCAATTCGGATCGCGCAGGGGTGATCGAGGTATCCAGGTGGCTGATGAAGTCTGGTACCAGGCCGCTGTTGGCGCTGTAGCGTTGGGTAAAGTCGCTGATGATCGAATAGGTTTTGTCGCGAACCGCCTGCCAGCGTTTATCCCCGGTCATGGCGAAAAAACTGTAGAGGTGCGACTGCATGAAATCCGAGGTGCGGGTGGTGTACTCAAGCTCCGGGTCGCCGTCGGTGCCGGCCCAGTCGCCGAGCATCAGATGCTGAGTCCTGGGGTGCACCTCGTGTTTCATGATCGCCGCCATCACCGTGTTGGCCTCGCTGCGATAGTCAATGGTGCCTTGGCTGCCCCATTTCTGGTCGGCCAACAGCAGGGCGTAGGCGATGTCCAGGTCGCCGTCGGTGGCACTGACGTCGCCACGGAAAGGGTCGGTGGAGTCGCCGCAACCCTCGATCTGGTTCCAGGCCATCAAGCCGGGATCGGACGCTGCCGGGTGATCCTGGAAGTAGCGCACCATGCCGTCGAAGATTTTTTGGGCGTCTTCATCGTAGTCCGCCATCATCACTGTGAGCAGCATGCCGTAGCCATGAGCCTCTGACACCGTGATGGTGTTGGGCGCGGCGCCACCGCCCACCGGTTTGTGGTCGGCGTTGACCTTGACGAAATACCGGCCGCTGCCGCATTCCCCCGACAGGTACACCGCCTTCCAGTCCTTGTAGAACGTGACCAACTGCCGATCCATGACCGCCTGGGGCTGGCGATTGGGCAGGATGGTGCCGGGGTAGTAGGGCGCGTGAGTACTCTGGGCTGCGCTGCTGACTGACCATGAACCGGCGGCCATGCACAGTGATAACAGCAGCGTAGGCAGATGCCGTCTAGGGTGACGCATGAACTGACTCTCCAACCTGATCCAAAGGACAAGGTCGCGAGGTTAGCGGCAGCGCGGATGTTTCACTGTCACAGGCTGTAACAGCCTAACCCGGGCGCAGCGCCAGGGTCAGGGTCAGGCGTGCGCCGCCCAACGGGCTGCGGGTGATCGACAGTTCCCCACGGTGCCAATGGGTCGCGCGCTTGGCCAGCGCCAGGCCCAGGCCAAACCCGCTGGGCTCGTCTCCGCCCATGGCCAGCCGCACGAAGGGTTCGAAGATTTTTTCGCGGTTTTCCGGCAATACGCCGGGGCCGTCATCGTCCACATGCAGCACCAGGTGCTGGTCCTGGCACGCAGCGCTGACGTTCACCCGTTCGCGGGCATAAGTGATGGCGTTGCTTAACAGGTTACGCACGATCAAGTGCAGCAGGGCCCGGTCGCCGATCAGCTCCAGTTCGGCCGGCTGGGTGTCCAGGGTCAGCAAGCGATGGTGCCCGTCGAGCAGGGCAAACTCCTGCTGTAGCCAGTCATGAATATTGATCGGCTCATGCTGCAGGTCGTTGGGTGCATCGGCGAGCCGGGCAAAGGCGAGGCTGGCGCGAACCAGCGACTCCAGCTCTTCGATGTCGGTTTGCAGGCGCTCTTGCAGGCGGGTGCGGGTGTCGGGGTCGGCACTTTTACTCAGCAGTGCCAGAGCAAACCGCATCCGGGCCAACGGCGTGCGCAGTTCGTGGGACACCGCCTGGGAAACCTCGCGATGGCGTTCGCCCATCGAGGTGATGTCCTGGGCATGCTTGCGCAAGGTCTGCAGCAGCGGCGTCCATTCCTGGCTCATCGCCGGCAGCAGCGTGTTGGGCGTGCGGGCGAGGGCAGTGATACTCGCGTTGAGGGTGTTGAGGTCGTGGGTGTATTTGCGTCGGGCACGCAGGGCGATCCAGAGAAACAGCAATACCGGTAGGCCGGCGACACAGGCGGTCACCCAATACACCGGATATTGCAGCAGGTCCTTCACTTCGGCAGTTCCCCACATGGGGCCGAATTGAATCACCGTGTCATCGTCCAGCGGGAAGTAGGTGACGTCCTCATCACTGTTCTGCGCCGGTTGATGATGGTCGAGCATCACAATGGCTTCGGGTGGCAGCTCGATATCGTCCTTTTTCACCACGCTCACCGGGTACTGAAAGCGTGCTTGCAGCGACTCGACACGCGCCTCCCATTGTTCGGCGGGCAAGGCCTTGAGTTGCTCGGCAACCAGATAACCCGGCCCGGCCATCAGGCGCAGAAAGCTGTAGTCGCCGATAAACACCGCAGCGTTGGTGCACAGCCACAACAGGTAAAGGGTGAGGGCGGCCCAACTGGTGCCGGCCGCGATTGCCATCCAGGGGCGCACTTTAGACAGCATGTTGACTCCCGCTCGGGATTTCGACGAACAGGTATCCCTGCGCCGTGATGGTCTGGATGGTCACGGGGCACTCGAGGCTCATCAGTTTTTTTCGCAAGCGAGACACCCGCATATCAATCGAACGGTTCAGGCCGTCGTACTCCAGGCCGCGCAGGCGCTGGAGCAGTTTTTCCCGGGTGAGCAATACGCCGCAGTGACGGGCGAAGATGGCAAGCAGCTCGAACTCGGCCACCGAAAACTGCAAGGGCGCCTCGCCAAGCCAGGCGAAGTGGTTGTTCAGGTCCAGTCGAAAAGCGCCCCACTGATAGTAGCTGCGAGGTGCCTGAGGATGGCGGCGCAGCAGCGAGCGGATCCTCGCCAATAACAATTGCGGGTCGATCGGCTTGACCACGTAGTCGTCGGCCCCGGCGGCAAACCCCACTAATTGTTCGGCGTTCTCGTCCAGCGCCGTCATCATCAGGATAAACCCCGTGTAGTGGTCGCGAATCTGTCGGCACAGGGTGAAACCGTCGATGCCCGGCAGCATCACATCGAGGATCAACAGCGCGGGCTGCTCATCGCGGATACGTTGGGCGGCGCGGTCGCCACGGTGTTCCACGGCCACGGTGAACCCTTCGGCACGCAGGAACTCGGCGGTGAGTGCCGCCAGGGGCAGGTCGTCTTCGATCAGCAGCAGGGTATCGGACATGGCTCAGCGGGATCGTTGCCAAAAAAGTGCGCAGAGTGTTGCGCCCTTGGCCCCGGCGAGGCAAGGGCTGTTCATTAAGGCGTTACGGGCTGCTTATGGAGGGCGGGTTGTGGTGCTTTCACCGGTCGATACAGCAAGAAGTAATAGGCGCCCAAACAAATTAACCAGCTGAAAATCGCCGTCCACACGTTATGGGAAAGAAAGTGCGCGCCCTGCATCGTGCGGCTCACCGAAAGCACCGTGCCGAGGCCCAGTGCAAACATAAACGCCGGGCGTGCCATCCGGGGCCGGCGATCCCTCAGGGCAAAAAACAACGCAAACAGGGCAAACCCGGTCGCTGCATGCCCGCCCGGCCAGCAGCGTCCGGGCTTGTCGGTCGCTGGTCTCGGGCTCAGCAACTCGCTGTAAGTCTCCTGCCCACCAAATTCCTTGACGCTCCACGGGCATTGCACCGCGGTCGCCGTCTTCAACGGCGAAACAAACGAGGTGGCCAGCGCCAGCGACAGCACCAGGCAGCCCAGCTCCCGGCGATAGGGTTTAAGCCGCTCAAAAATAAAGGCACCGGCAAACCCGGCGATCGCCAGCACCGAAAACACGATCACCATCTGCTTGGCGCGGTCGTGAAGAATGTCTTCCAGAAAAAAACTGTGCCGGCCCACAAAGCCGCCTTCGGAAGCGTTGTAAAACAGCTTGGCGATGTCCATGTCCAGCGACGTCAGCTCCAGCAGCAGCATGGCCACCGCCAGCACGGCAGGCACACCGAGACACAGCCAGAAGTTGAGGGGTTGGGATACCGGACGAACAGCGATTGCTTGCATGGCGAACTCAGACTCTAAAAAAAGCCCCGGTCAGACCTGGCCGGGGCATTTTGGTTAGCGTGTACTCACCTGGGGAACCTCGTCCTTGGGCACCCTCCAGCTCAGCAACTGTTGTTTGTAGTCATAACTGGCGCCCTGGTAGTAGGTGATGGCCCGCTGGATCAACGGATCATCGCTACCCACGCGGGTTTCATGGCTGTCCCCCAGTGCCTGGTCATGGCGACGCAGGCCTTGGCGTGGGCTGAGAATCGCCAGGTCATTGCCGTCGAACAACCCCAGGTACTGGTAATTGCCCACCACTACCCGTGGCGGCAGTGGGTTGTCTTGCAGCAGGTTGCGGCCAAAAAACGTCGACTCGTAGCTCAGGTTCAGCAAGCCCAGCAGGGTGGGCGCCAGGTCGATCTGGCTGGCCAGCTTCGCGTTCTCGCCGGCGTCCACCAGCTTGGGGGCGTAGATGAACAACGGAATCTGGTAATTCACCATCGGCAGGTCTTCCTTGCCCGCGCTGCCCGCCGTGTGGTCGGCGACGAAGATAAAGATCGTGTTGTCGAACCATGGCTTCTGGCGCGCTGCCTCCAGGAACTGGCCGATGGCATGGTCGGTGTACTTCACCGCGCCGTCGCGGCCGTCACCGGATTTGATATCAATGCGGCCTGCCGGGTAGGTGTACGGGCGGTGGTTGGAGGTGGTCATCAGTTGCAGCAGGAACGGTTGCTGCTTGGCGTAGTCGGCATCCGCCAGTTTCAGCGTCTGTTTATAGAGGTCTTCGTCCGCCATGCCCCAGGCGTTTTTGAAGCTGATTTCTGCTTCGGGCACGCTGCTTTGGTCGACTACGCGGTAGCCGTTGCCGCTGAAGAACGCGTTCATGTTGTCGAAGTAGCCGCGTCCGCCGTAGACAAACACGCTGTCATAGCCGATGGCATTGAGCTGTTGGCCCAGGCTACCGAACCCGCTTTCGCGGCCGATGCGCTTGACGATCGAACGCCCCGGCGTCGGTGGAATGGCCAGGGTGATGGCTTCCAGACCGCGGTCGGTGCGGGTGCCGGTGGCGTAGAAGTTATTGAAGTACAGGCTCTGTTTGCGCAGCGCGTCGAGGTTGGGCGTCAGGTTATTCGGGTCGCCGTTGCTGCCCATGTACTTGGCACTGAAGCTCTCGATGGTCACCAGTACGATATTGGGTTTGCGCAGCGTGCCCGGGTTGGTAATGGCGCGACGGATATCCAGCGGGTCCGTGCCGATAAACCGTGCATTGGGCTCGCTGAGTTCGGCGCGCAACTGCTTGGCGACCACATCGGCCGGCAGGCTCTTGTAGAACTGGTTGTAGTCCAGCTCGTTATTACGGAAGGCGGCGAAGAACTGATACGGGCCGTTGCTCGCCAGTTCATTGTTGTAGGCGTTACCGCCCTGGCTGCGCGGGCTGTCCTGGTTGATCAGTTGCAGGCTCAGGCCGGCCACCACCAACAAACCGAGGGCGTTGAGCAGGCGTTTGCGCATCGCAGGCAACGGCGAGTTCATCGCCGCGTTGAACGGTTTACGCAAGGCCAGGCTCAAGACAATTGCCAGCACCGCCAGCAGGCTCAGCAACTTGCCGATCGGATAAGACTCCAGCAGGTTGTTCAGCACCTCTTTGGAGTACACCAGGTAGTCCACGGCAATAAAGTTGAAGCGCACGCCGAACTCGTCCCAGAACAACCACTCGGCCACGCTGGTGAAGAGCATGGCGAACAGGCTGACGGTCAGTACCGCTTGCAGGAACCAACGATGACCCCGACGCCGCCACAAGCCTGGTGGGCACAGCAGCAAGTACAGGCCCAAGGGCAGGGCGGCATAGGCGAGGAAGCCGAGGTCATACAGCAGGCCCACGCCGAATACCGGCAGCAGGTTACCGCTGACTTCATCCAGGTGAGTCACCAGCAGCAGGACGCGCGTTAGTAGAAAAACAACCAGCCAGGCACCGGTCACCAGCAGCAAATAGCGCATTGGTGCCGTTTTTGGAAAATCCATGTCAATGTTCCTTATTTACGATGGGCGCGATCTTCGCGCTGACACTGTAGTCAGCTTGTGAACCTATAGTGAAAAACTCGTTAAGTTCCCCAATCGGTTGAAAACAGTAATCGGTGCGGCCTTCAGGCCTAGCCGTGAGCCATACTTGGCCTTAAGCTGCGCGAGCCAACACGGCCGTTACCGCGTACGGAGACACTGCCCATGCGAATTTTATTGGTTGAAGACAACCGCGATATTCTGGCCAACCTGGCGGATTACCTGGGGCTGAAGGGCTACACCGTAGACTGTGCGCAGGACGGTTTGTCGGGCCTGCACCTGGCTGCCACCGAACATTACGACCTGATTGTGCTCGACATCATGCTGCCCGGCATTGACGGCTACACCCTGTGCAAACGCCTACGGGAAGACGCGCGCCGCGACACGCCGGTGATCATGCTCACTGCGCGCGACCAACTGGATGACCGGCTGCAGGGCTTCAAGTCCGGCGCCGATGACTACCTGCTCAAGCCATTCGCCCTGTCGGAATTGGCCGCGCGCATCGAAGCGGTGCTGCGTCGTGCCCAGGGCGGCGGTCGCCGTGCGCTGCAAGTCGGTGACCTGAATTACGACCTCGACACCCTGGAAGTCACCCGCGAAGGGCGCCTGCTCAAGCTCAACCCGGTCGGCCTGAAGCTGCTGGCGGTGCTGATGCAAAAAAGCCCCCACGTGCTGCGCCGCGAGATTCTCGAAGAAGCCCTGTGGGGCGATGACTGCCCGGACAGCGACAGCTTGCGCAGCCACGTCCATCAACTGCGTCAGGTGATCGATAAACCCTTCGCCAAACCGTTGCTGCAAACGGTGCACGGTGTGGGTTATCGCCTGGCCGAGGGTCGTGATGGAGTTTAAGCAAAGCCTTGCCCAGCGGATCATCATCGCCTTCGCCTTGATGAGTGCGTTGGTGGCGGGGGCCTTCGCCATGGGCATCGTCGCCACGGTGCACCTGGTGGAAGAAAAACTCATTTCGGCAGGCCTGGGCGGTGACTTGCAACGCCTGCTGCTGATGGACAGCGTCGAGGACTGGAGCCACCGTCCCGAGCCCGACCAATTGTTCTACTTCAGCGGCGGCCCCGGCGATTTCGAGCTGCCCAAGGATCTGCGCCATCTGGAGCCTGGTTTTCACGAGGTGTTTCGGGAGGCGCTGTCCTACCATGCCATGGTCGAGGTGGTCGACGGTCGCCGTTATGTCCTGTTGCAAGACCAGAGCGATTTCGAAGAGCGCGAGCGGGTGCTGTTTGCCGTGGTGCTGGTGGGGTTTGTGCTCAGCCTGGCGTTGGCGGTATTCCTCGGCTGGGTGCTGGCGCGCAAGGTAATGGCACCGGTGGTACGCCTGGCCCGCCAGGTGCGGCACCGCGACCAATTACTCGGCCTGGCGCCACCGCTGGCGCCGGATTACGCCGCGGATGAAGTCGGCGAGCTGGCCGTGGCCTTTGACGCCACCCTGGGCCGTTTACGCCAGGCGTTGTCCCGGGAGCAGCTGTTTACCAGTGACGTCAGCCACGAGTTGCGCACCCCGCTGATGGTTCTCGCCAGTTCCTGCGAGCTGTTGCTGGAGAACCCGGCGATTGACCAGCGCGGCCGCAAGCAGGTCGAGCGCATTGCGCGGGCCTGTGAAGAAATGCGCGAACTGGTACAGACCTTCCTGATGCTGGCCCGTGCCCAGCGCGAGGAGGCAGGCATGTCGCCCCAGGCCAGCCTGGCGCAGGTGGCCGAGGACTTGCTGGGGATCTGGCGTGAGCCGATCGAGCGCAAAGGCCTTGAGCTGATCTATCAACCGGGCAATCCACTGGATACCCGCTACAACGCGACCTTCCTGCACGCGGTCATGGGCAACCTTTTGCGTAATGCCCTGCACTACACCGAGCACGGCTTGATCCGCCTTACCCTGGAACCGAGCGGTTTTGTGGTGGAAGACACTGGCGTGGGCATTCCCGAGGACAAGCGCGAAGCGATGTTCGAACCGTTTGTGCGCGGCAGTGAAAAGCGCGGAGAAGGCCTGGGCCTGGGTTTGTCCCTGGTTCAGCGCATCTGTGAGAACCAGGGTTGGAGCGTCAGCCTCAGCACCATGGAGCCCAATGGCTGCCGCTTTCACGTCGAGTTGAGTCAGGTCAAAGACTGATGGCTGCCCTGCCGCTAAGCTGCCGCAGACTCCCTCATTTTCGCCGAAGATGGCATCATGCCACGACTTGTGTCTGCAAAGTTTTGTAATGTATACGATTCGACAGGACAAGTTTTTCACAACGTGTTGACCTGTTGATCACAGGATTCTCCTTAAGGTTGTAGGCATTAGTAACTGGAGACCCGGTGATGCCTACCCCAATCAAGCTCGAATTTTCCGATAAGTACGACGATCAGCACGCGCAGAATTATTTGCTCAAACATCAGGACAATCTGGCTCGCCGGTTGTCCCACAAACGCGACGAGCAATTGGCGCGTGGTGCGTTGGCCATGGCCGGTGAGCCTGGCCTGGTGCTGGACCTGCCATGTGGTGCCGGGCGTTTCTGGCCGCTGCTGGCAGAAAAGCCCAACCGTGTGATCATCGGCGCCGACAACTCAGCGTCGATGTTGAAGATCGCCACGGTCGCCCAACCGGCGGATGTGGTGAAACGGGTACGCCCCTTGCAGACGTCTGCCTTTGATATCGATTTGCCAGATAACGCGGTCGACAGTATTTTCTGCATGCGCTTGATGCACCACATTGGTGACCCCGAGCACAGGCTGGCAATACTGCGCGAATTTCAGCGTGTTACCCGCGACAGCGTGATTATCTCGTTGTGGGTAGACGGCAATTTCAAGGCCTGGAAACGCAAGCGTGCCGAAGTGCGCCGTCGCAAAAAAGGTGAGCAGGAAGGTTACCAAAATCGGTTCGTGTTACCGGCTGCTACTGTTGAGGCAGAGTTTGAGCAAGCCGGTTTCCGTGTTCAGGAATCCCTGGACTTCATACCGCTCTACGCCATGTGGCGAGTGTATGTATTGCGCAAGAGGTAACAGGATGGCTGTCGAGTGTTTACCAGGTAGTGAAGTAGCTCCCGAGGAGCGATTTGATTATTTCTGGCGCCAGCAGGGCGAGTGGGTCGAAGAGCCCAATCGTCGTCGTGGCGGTGAAAGTGGTGTGCAACGGGTGACGGGCACCAATGGTCGTTTGCTCTATAGCAAGCGCCAGACGGGCCATATCTACCGCAGTTGGCTCCATCCGTTTGGGCGCCCCACGGTGTTGCGTGAGCGTGACGCCCTGAAGGGCCTGCGTTTGCTGGATGTACGCGTGCCGGAGTTGGTGTTCTGCGAGGCCCGTCGCGACCCTGAGCACCAATGGAAGGCGTTGCTGGTGACGGCGTCGCTGGACGGTTTCGACGAGATCGAAAACTGGTACGCCGCGGGTGGTCGTGAGCAGTATGGCGAGTTGGTGCATGAGCGTTTGCTCAAGGAACTCGCGGGTACGTTGGCGCGGATGCACAAAGGTCGTTGGCAGCATGGTTGCCTGTATATCAAGCATATCTTTGTGCGGGTGACGGGTGAGGGTGACGCGGCCAAGGTTGAAGTGGCGCTGCTGGACTTCGAGAAGTGCCGCCAGCGGTTGACGGCTTTGCGGGCGGCCCGGCATGACATGTTGCAGTTACGCCGCCATTCGTCGTGGAACTCTACGGACTGGCAGAAACTCAGCTACTTTTACGAGACGGCGTTTGGCAGCGCTATCAAAGGTTTAACGTAATGAAGCTAGAAATTGCACGAGGTTTGTTTCTGTTGGGGGCTTTGGGCATAGCTGCCCTGGCCCTGGCTGCCTGGGAGCAGCCCCGGACACAAGTTCTCAGTGCGGTGCAGGGTGTCGGGCAGCAATGCCCGATGCCGCGGATCGCCAAGGTCGGTGTCGCGGCCAAGCCTGATCATGAGTTGTTGTTGTTCATGTTTGGGATGTCCCAAGGGATGAGGCCACAGAGTTGAAGAGATTGAAGCCCAAATAAAAGGCCTCGTGTTTACGAGGCCTTTTATTTGGGCTTGATCCTTCCCACGCAGAGCGTGGAAACGCTCCAGGCAGCGGATATGTCCCACTCCAAACCTACTTCTTTTTCTTCGGAATCCGCACCAACCGCGTATCCGAATAAATGTCGTGCCAGCCGCGTTTCTGCTTGTCGAACAACGACCAGATAAACCCAAGCCCCAGGCACAACCACGAAGCAATCGACACCACAAACCGCAACAACGCCTGCCACAGACTGATCCGCGACCCATCAGCGTTCTGCACCCGCACCCCCCAAACCTGCATCCCCAGGGTCTGCCCCGAATGCGTCCAGAACTTGGCAAAAAACCCAAACAACACAAAAAACAAAATCGTCGACAACAACGGGTCACCATCCAGCGCGCCAGACTCGGAAAGCGCCCGCAACTTGGCCTCCCCGACAAACCCCATCCACACCAGCTTGTAGATAAAGGCCGTGACGATCAGCAAGGCAGTGCACAACAAGAAGTCATAGAACATCGCTGCCAGACGACGGCCCAGGCCTACGGCGGGAAACTCGCCTTGGGGGCTCAGCAGGTGTTTCGACATGACATGGCTCTCAGCAGGAAAAAAGCCATTTTACGGAAGAACGCCAATAAAAAAGCCCCTGATGTCATATCAGAGGCTTTTTGTCGCAGAAAGGATCAGCCTTCTGCTTGTACTTCGTCGGCTTGCATGCCTTTTTGGCCTTGCACCGCGATGAAGGTCACTTTCTGGCCTTCCTTCAGGCTTTTGAAGCCGTTGCCCTGAATAGCGCGGAAGTGGACGAACAGATCCGGACCGCTTTCTGGAGTGATAAAACCAAACCCTTTCTCGTCGTTAAACCACTTGACGGTACCGCTCTGACGTTCAGCCATTTTCTTATTTCCTTGACGCTAAAAATTAATGACAGCCCCTTTCACATGAAAGAGTACTGGGCTGAGTTGCAGGAAAGTAAGAGACGTCGAACGGGTTGTAGCAAACTTTGGCTACTGCCCAGGTCCAGGTTCAAAGCGACCCATGCAAACACAGTGGGCAAACTCTACGCCAACTAAGACAGAAAAAACAAGCCCCGGAAAAAGCCCAGGTTTTGCTCGGCTTCATTACAGTTCTGTTCACAATGTGGAACGTCTTTATTCGATAGAATTCGTCACTTGTTATAGGTGGCGGAACATAACATTGACTATCGACAGTGCACTTTAATGTGGCGGTTGCGTTACAGATTAGTGCACGTCAACGCAACCGCGTTACTTATAGGAACAGTCAATCAACCACGGTAGTAACGTTGTGGCACGAATGGCATTTTACTTACACGTAGTGGCACCTTTTTCCCGCGCACCAATGCAGATACTTCGGTATCCAGTGCGATGAATGCGCTGTCCAGGTAACCCATGGCCAGCGGGCCACCCAGGCTCGGGCCAAAACCGCCGCTGCAGACGCTGCCGATCACGGTGCCGTGTTCGTCGACGATCTCTGCACCTTCACGCACCGGTGTCCGCTCCTGTGGCAACAGGCCCACGCGTTTGCGGCTTACACCGGCTTGTTGCTGGGTGAAGATTGCGTCGGCACCCGGGAAGCCGCCGGCACGCGCGCCATCAGCACGACGGGCCTTGGAGATCGCCCACAACAGGCTGGCTTCAATCGGTGTGGTCTCGGTGTTCATGTCATGGCCATAGAGGCACAGGCCCGCTTCCAGGCGCAGGGAGTCGCGGGCGCCGAGGCCGATGGCCTGCACTTCGGTTTCGGCCAGCAGGCTGCGGGCCAGGGCTTCGGCGCTGGCGGCCGGCACCGAGATTTCGAAGCCGTCTTCGCCGGTGTAGCCCGAGCGGCTGACGTAGCAGTCCACGCCCAGCAGGCGGGTCGGTGCGAATTGCATGAAGGTCATGTGCTTGACCTCCGGCGCCAGGCGCGCGAGTACGCTGACAGCGGCCGGGCCTTGCAGGGCCAGCAGGGCGCGTTCCTCGAACAGTGGTTCGATGGTGCACTGGTCACCGATGTGCTGGCGCAGGTGGGCCAGGTCCTGGTCCTTGCAGGCAGCATTCACCACCAGAAACAGTTCGTCGTTACCGAGGTTGGCGACCATCAGGTCATCCAGGATGCCGCCTTGCTCGTTGGTGAACATCGCGTAGCGCTGCATGCCCACCGGCAGGTCGATGATGTCCACCGGTACCAGGGTTTCCAGGGCCTTGGCGGCACCGGCGCCGGTCAGGCGGATCTGGCCCATGTGCGACACGTCGAACAACCCGGCCTGTTCACGGGTGTGCAGGTGTTCTTTCATCACGCCCAGCGGGTATTGCACCGGCATGTCGTAGCCGGCGAAGGGCACCATGCGTGCGCCCAGTTCGAGGTGCAGGGCGTGCAACGGGGTTTTCAACAGGGTTTCGGTGGACATATTCAGCTCCTGAAAAACGTGCGGACGCGCTGGTGGGCGTCAGCACTCGATAATGTTGACCGCCAAACCGCCACGGGCGGTTTCCTTGTATTTGCTTTTCATGTCGGCGCCGGTCTGGCGCATGGTGCGGATGACCTTGTCGAGGGAGACGAAGTGTTGCCCGTCGCCGCGCAGGGCCATGCGCACCGCATTGATGGCCTTGACCGAACCCATGGCGTTGCGCTCGATGCAGGGCACCTGTACCAAGCCGCCGATGGGGTCGCAGGTCAGGCCGAGGTTGTGTTCCATGCCGATCTCGGCGGCGTTTTCTACCTGGGAAACCGTACCGCCCAACACTTCGCACAGGGCGCCGGCGGCCATGGAACAGGCCACGCCGACTTCCCCCTGGCAGCCGACTTCGGCGCCGGAGATCGAGGCGTTTTCCTTGTACAGAATGCCGATGGCCGCGGCGGTGAGCAGGAAACGCACCACGCCGTCTTCACTGGCCCCCGGGATAAAGCGCATGTAGTAGTGCAACACCGCCGGCACAATCCCGGCCGCACCATTGGTGGGCGCAGTCACCACGCGCCCGCCGTTGGCGTTTTCTTCGTTGACCGCCAAGGCGTACAGGTTGACCCAGTCCAGCACCGACAACGGGTCACGCAGCGCCGATTCCGGGTGCTTGCACAGTTGGCGATGCAATGCGGCGGCGCGTCGCTTGACCTTCAGGCCGCCCGGCAAAATCCCTTCGTTGCGACAGCCCGCGTCCACGCAGTCCTGCATTACCTGCCAGATTTTCAGCAGGCCGGCGCGGGTTTCCGCTTCCGGGCGCCAGGCGCTTTCATTGGTCAGCATCACCTGGCTGATGGACAGCCCATAGGTGGCGCAATGGCCGAGCAAATCCTTGGCACTTTTGAACGGGAAGGTCAGGGGCGTGGCGTCTTCGACGATGCGGTCGTGGCCGGCGGCGTCTTCATCCACCACAAACCCGCCGCCCACCGAGTAGTACTCGCGGCTGCGAATCTGCAGGCCGGCGGCGTCGAAAGCGCGGAAGATCATGCCGTTGGGATGATAGGGCAGGGGTTTGCGAATCATCGCCAGGTGTTCTTTCTCGTTGAACGCAATGCTGTGTTCGCCGAGCAGGTTCAAGCGTGCGTTGCCGCGAATTTCCGACAAGCGTGCGGCGACGGTTTCAGTGTTCACGGTGTCCGGGTGTTCGCCTTCCAGGCCCAGCAATACGGCCTTGTCACTGCCGTGGCCTTTGCCAGTGGCACCGAGGGAACCGTAGAGTTCCACCTTGACGCAGGTGGTGGTGGCTAACAGGTTATCGCGCTTCAGGCCTTCGACGAATCGAGCGGCAGCGCGCATCGGGCCGACGGTGTGGGAGCTGGAGGGGCCGATGCCAATCTTGAACAGGTCGAACACGCTTAAAGACATGGTTGTTCTCCGGTTTCTTATTATTTATCGGATGTACTCGGTCCAA